>NZ_NAAD01000007.1 GCF_002093115.1 Geothermobacter hydrogeniphilus
CCTGTCCCTGTCATTAACGACACAAAGCCCTTGCAAAAAGGGGGGAGACCATATACGGACTATCCAAGGCCTGGCTGCAAATCCGCGCGTTTGGCCCATATCCCAGCTCCATTTTGCCCCATAGCCACTGCTATGAGGCTGCAATCGAGCCGAAATCTGGTCTCAAACGCTCGAATTTTCGCTTCAGCCTGTATAGCTCGACAGCCTCCTGGGCCAGGAATTCCAGATTGAGGCTCCGATCAGAAGGGCAACGCCGCTGTTCTGGACGCTACCCGCCGGATAAACGAAATTTCCCAGGACAATAACGGCTGCTCCCAGGGAGCCCAGCAGCAGCGGGCCGTAGCCCCGTCGTTTTGTGGCCCGCCAGCCGAGGGAGATGAGGACCGCCACCAGGCTGAGCAGGGTCAGGGGCAGAAAGAAGGGCATGGAACTCAGTCCGGCCACCCCGACCGAGCCGAGCAGGGCCGCGTAGGCCGACCAGCAGGCGGGACAGCTGAGCTTGGCCAGCAGTGCGCCGAGCAGAGCGGCACTCACGCCCAGGGCCCGGCTCCAGCGGCTCTGCCTGTCGGCGGGATGCCCGGATCTGATGTCTCGTTGCGGTTTATTCATGGGGCATCTTCTCCTCATTATCAAGGGCTCCCAGGATCGGGCAGTCGTTGAGTGGCCCCTGCCCCCGGCAGCTGGCGGTCAGTTGCTTGAGAACCGTCTCCATCCGCTCCAGATCCCGGCGTTTTCGCCTGATATCGGCAAGCTTGGCTTCGGCCCGCTCCCTGATGGCGCCGCAACCGGTCCCGGCGGTCATGCGCAGGTCGAGCAGTTCGCCGACTTCCTGCAGGGAAAAGCCGAGTTCCTTGGCGCGGCGGATGAAACGCACCTGGCGGACCGTCTCGGGCGGATACTTTCTGAACCCCGAAACCGGGCGGGGCGGTTGTTTGACCAGTTCCCTCCGCTGGTAGAATTTGATCGTCTCCACGCCGACGCCGGACTGGCGGGCCAATTGGCCGATGGTGAGCTGTCCCATAGTTTTCCTCCCTGTTGAATCAAGTCTAGCAACGGTACCATGGTACCGGGTCAAGCCTGATTATCACCTGTCGGCTAAACTTCCAGAAACAGTACGTTCACCACCCGCGCCGCAGAATTCCTCGACCGGATTCCGGTTTTGGTAGAACAATTGCAAAGCTACAAGGTAAAAATTCCTGATTTCAGGGGGTTAAGGATGGTGTAGAGATAAAAGGGAGAATAGTCGACAGTACATCCGTAGACTATTCGCCAATCGGGCGATGCTTTGGCTTGAAGCAGTGGAAGGCCGTAAGCCCTTGATCTTTAAAGGCGGGCTGCAGAAATCTCAGGCGTACCCACGATGTTCGCCGGTGATGAGTTCGCGGATTCAGATTACATGACAAGGAGCTGAACCATGCATCAACAGCAACATGAGGACTGTCATCACGTGAGTGAGCCGGCACGGATTGTCGATCCGGTCTGCGGCATGAGTACCGAAGACAAGAGCGCCTATAAGGCACACCGGTACAAGGGAGAAGAATTCTACTTCTGCAGTGACAAGTGCCTGGCGAAGTTCAGGAACGATCCGGAGGCCTATAGCGGCGGGCAGCAGGAGCCGAGGACCCCGACGGCGGCCGGAAAAGGCGCAACCTACACCTGTCCGATGCACCCGGAGATCGAGCAGCTCGGTCCGGGTTCCTGCCCCAGGTGCGGCATGGCGCTGGAGCCGCTTTCGCCCCTGCCGCTGACCCGTACCGAGTACCGTTGTCCGATGCATCCGGAGGTGGTACAGGATACCCCCGGCAGCTGTCCGAAGTGCGGCATGGCGCTGGAGCGCACGGTGACGACCCTCGAAGAGGAAGACAATCCCGAGTATGACGACATGCGCCGGCGATTCATTTTTTCCGCACTCTTCTCAATTCCGCTGGTGATTATCGCCATGCGCGGGATGCTTCCCGGCGGCAGGCTGATCGAAGAGGTGGCTTCGGCCCGGACGCTGGGTTGGCTTGAACTGCTGCTCTCGACGCCGGTGGTCCTCTGGGCCGGTTGGCCCTTTTATGTTCGCGCGGTGCAGTCGGTTATCCATAAAAGCCTCAATATGTTTACTCTGATTGGCCTTGGCGTGTCGATGGCTTACGGCTACAGTCTGCTTGCCGTGCTGCTGCCCGATATTTTCCCCGCAGCCATGCGTGGCCCTGATGGCGCCGTCGGAGTCTATTTCGAGGCGGCCGCCGTCATTGTCACCCTGATTCTGCTGGGCCAGGTGATGGAATTGCGGGCCCGCAGCCGGACCGGCGCAGCAATCAAGGCACTGCTCGGCCTGGCTCCGAAGACAGCGCGTAAAATCCATGCCGACGGCCGCGAAGAAGATGTTCCTCTCGAACAGGTTGTGGCCGGGGACCGTCTGCGCATCCGTCCCGGTGAAAAAGTGCCGGTCGACGGGGTCGTTGTCGAGGGCGCCAGCGTGGTCGATGAGTCGATGATTTCGGGGGAACCGATTCCGGTCAGCAAGCAGCCGGGTGACAGGTTGATCGGTGCGACGGTCAATGCCACCGGCTCGCTGATCATGGAGGCGGAAAAAATCGGCAGCGACACCCTGCTGGCCCGGATTGTTCAAATGGTCGCCGAGGCCCAGCGCAGCCGGGCTCCGATCCAGAAGCTGGCAGACCAGGTCGCCGGTTATTTTGTGCCGGCGGTCATCGGCATCGCCCTGCTCGCTTTTTTGGTCTGGTTCCTGGTTGGTCCGGAGCCGCGTCTCGCTTACGCGCTGATCGCGGCGGTCTCGGTGCTGATCATCGCCTGCCCCTGTGCCTTGGGGTTGGCGACACCGATGTCGATCATGGTCGCGACCGGCAAGGGGGCCGGATTGGGGGTGCTGTTCAAGAACGCCGAGGCCATCGAAACCCTGCGCAAGGTCACCACCTTGGTAGTCGATAAGACCGGCACCCTGACCCTGGGGCAACCGAAGCTGACCGGGGTGATTCCGGCGGCGGGGATTGATGAAAAAACACTGCTCATTCTGGCGGCCAGTCTTGAAAGGGGCAGCGAGCATCCGTTGGCAGCCGCGTTGGTTGAAGGGGCGCTGGCGCGGGGTCTGACGCTTTCCGCCGCGCAGGACTTTGCTTCGCACACCGGCAAAGGGGTTTCCGGGCGGGTCGAAGGGGTCGAGGTCTTGCTCGGCAACAGCACATTGTTCGGCGAGTTCTCCATCGAACCAGGGGCGTTGGCGGCACGGGCCGAAGAGTTGCGCGCTGAGGGCCAGACGGTGATGCAGGTGGCGATCGATGGCCGCATGGCCGGGTTGCTGGCGGTCTCCGATCCGATCAAGGACACGACCCCTGCAGCGATTCGCCAGTTGCACGGCGAAGGAATCAAAATCGTCATGTTGACCGGCGACAACCGGGCCACCGCCGAAGCGGTTGGCAGAAAACTCGGTATCGACGAAATTGTGGCCGAAGTGCTGCCGGATGAAAAAGCCGCCGCGGTGAAAAAGTTCCAGGAGGCCGGAGAAATAGTGGCGATGGCGGGTGACGGCATCAACGATGCCCCGGCGTTGGCCCAGGCCGAAGTCGGCATCGCCATGGGTACCGGCACTGACGTCGCGATGGAGTCGGCCGGGGTGACCCTGGTCAAGGGTGACCTGACGGGAATTGTCCGCGCGCGCAGGTTGAGCCGGGCGACCATGGCCAATATCCGTCAGAATCTGTTCTTTGCCTTTGTCTACAATTCCCTGGGGGTTCCGCTGGCAGCCGGGGTTCTCTATCCGCTATTCGGTCTTCTGCTCAGCCCGGTGATTGCCGCCGCCGCGATGAGCCTGAGTTCGGTTTCGGTGATCAGCAACGCGCTGCGTCTGCGTTCTGTGAAAATCGCGTCAGATCCGGCGGAGCCGTCAAGACCATGAATTGTTGCAGGATAACCTGAATCAGTGAGTTCATGCTGGATGGAGAGTGCAAGTGCTTGGTCTGAATGAGCTTTCCAGGAATCTGAAGCGCACCCGTAGGTTCGCTGGCGATTCTTGGGAAGATCAGGTAGATCAATGACTTGTGCTATCCGCCAGTGATGGACTCACTGATTCAGGGATAAGAACGAAACAACGGCGGAAAATCCGATTTTCAGTGCTGCCGCGGCAATGCAGAGCGCCAACAGCAGGCGCAACCGGGCGACCGGAACCCGGCGGCTGAGCCGGCTGCCGACATAGGCGGCGGGAATGACCGTGAGGACAATCGGCAGTGCCAGGGGCCAGAGGATCTGTCCGGTCAGGGCCTTGCCCAGAAAGGCGGCCAGCGACGAGAGGAAGATGATCGCCAGGTTGCTGCCGATGGCGATGCGCGTCGGAATCTGCATGAACGAGGTCATCAGCGGGATGAGGATGAAGGAGCCGCCCTGCCCGACCAGGCCGCCGAGCAGTCCGACGCCGCCGGCGGCGAGGACCGCCCGCGGCCGGCTGAAGGTAAAGGATGCGACCGCCGGAGCTTCGCAGTCCCCGGTCGTGGGGATGAAAATCAACAGCGCCGCGGACAGGGCCAGCAGGGCGAAAATCGCCAGCAGCAGGTGGTCGGGGAGGGCATGGGACCAGGCGCCGCCGAACAGTGCGGCGGCGAAGATGGTGATCCCCATCCAGGCGGTGAGCCGACCGGAGACAAAGTGGAATTTGCGGTGGGTCAGGGCTCCGGCCAGGCAGGCGGTGAGCCCCTGAACGATGGTCAGCCCCGCCACATCCTGCATGCTCAGGGCGGGAAAGCCGAGCAGGGGCGGCGTATAGAGCAGCAATGGCGCCATGATGATGCCGCCGCCGATACCGAGCAGCCCGGAAATGAAACCGGTCGCCAGTCCGAGTATGCCGATGATGACGTGCAGCTCCATCAGGGCCCCCCGGAACGGGATTGCGACCGGCCGATTGTATTTAAAGAAACAATTTCATTGTGCCTGTCCATAGAATTTTCCGATAGAAACTGCAAAAAATTTTTGCCGCTCAGACCACCGTGATGCCAACCGCCGCGTCGCGGATCTCACCGATGCACCGGGAGTCCGTGACGCCTGATGCATGCAGCAGCGTCAACAGATCATCGGCCTGGGATGACGGCAGTGCCATCAGCAGGCCGCCGGAGGTCTGCGGGTCGTACAGCAGCTCTTCCTCAGCGCGGGTAAGGGTGCGTTGCAGCTCCAGGCGGTGTCTGCTGACCATTTCCCGGTTTGCCCGGTTGCTGCCGGTCGTTTCGCCCTTCCGGTACATATCAAGGGCGCCTGAATAGAACGGCAGCTGCTGATAGTCCAGCAGGATTCCGGCGTCAGCTCCGAGAGCCATTTCCAGCAGGTGCCCGAGGATGCCGAAGCCGGTCACATCGGTGCAGGCGTGCAGGTCGAAACGCAGCGCCGCCTCCATCGCCGGACCGTTGAGTGCGGCGATCAGCGGCAGGGTGTCGCGCTCCAGTTCGGGATAGGGAAATTTTTTCGCCCGGACAGCATTGAACAGCACTCCCGAACCGAGTGGTTTGGTCAGGATCAGGGCGTCGCCGGGCCGGGCCCCGGCGTTGGTGATGATCCGTTCGGGATGGACCACGCCGCTGACGCAGAGACCGTATTTCGGTTCCTCGTCATCGACCGAGTGGCCGCCGACCAGGCAGGCTCCCGCCTCGACCACCTTGTCATGTCCGCCCTTGAGGATCTCCTTCAGCATCCCCATGTCCAGCTGTTTGGACGGGAACATCACCAGGTTGAGGGCGGTGAGCGGTTTACCGCCCATCGAATAGACATCCGAGATCGAGTTGGCGGCAGAGATCTGCCCGAACCAGTAGGGGTCGTCGACCGGCGGGGTGATGAAGTCGACGGTGTTGACCATCGCCATCTCATCGTTCAGTCGATAGACCGCCGCGTCATCCGAGGTTTCGATTCCCACCAGCAGGTCGGGATCATCGGGCGGGGTCAGCCCCGCCAGGGCGTCCGACAGAACTGCCGGACCGATTTTGGCGGCTCAACCGCAGGTGCGGGAGAGGCCGGTCAAGGTTTTCTTTTTGAAAAAGGCCATCGGGTCATCCTTTCAGGAAATGAATTGACGGAGTGCCGCAGCAGGCAACAGAAACATTGGACACCAGGAGCGTCAGGCTGTCAAGGAACCGATGGCGGCGGGACGAAGGCACGCAGGTTTTCTGCCGCAGACGGTCTGTCATGGTTCATGCCAGATAGTTTGCCAGATAGCTGATCGACATGAGCTTGAGTTCCGCGATGATTTCGGCCTCGGCCTGGTGATTCTTCTTGCCCTTCAGATAGGCAAGATCATAGGTCGCTGCGGCTGCCATCAGGAAGGTGCCCGCCACGTGGAACAGATGTTTTTTTGAAACGTTTGCTCCTCTTTTGATAATTGCCTCAACGATTGATTCGGACAGATCCCGCACCAGATGCTTTTCGATGGCAGATAGTTCAGGGGCGGCCTGCATGGCCCTGCGGATCGATATGAACCCTTTCTGTTTTTTGGCCGCCGCAACGTAATTGTCGATACTGGAACGGATGATGTGCTGCCATTCCTTTTCTGGATCGGCCAGGTCGTTAAAATTCTCCAGGGCCATTTTCATCTGATTTGCATACTCGAGAATAAGGGCCCTGAGAATCGCCAACTTGTTTGGAAAGTATCTGTAGATCGTGCCGACACGAAGCCCGGAACGGTCGGCGAGCAGATTGGTATTGAACCCGTCAAGACCCACTTCGTCCAGCAGCGTTGCGGAAGTATTCAGGATATGTTTGACGGTCTCTTCTGCGCGTTTTTGCGCGGGAACCATCCGCGGGTGCAAATCGGTGTCTGTCACAATTGTTTCCTGCCGGCGCCTTGTTGCTGTGGCCGATGAGCCGTTGAGGGATGAGCGCTCTCTTGTGCGGCGCCAAGGCTTGCGCCGAAAAAAATGCAATGACAACGGTAGGTTTCACAAAAAAACCTATTATAGTCCTGATTTCTATGAATGTCGAGGGAGGGCTGTTGAGTCTCCGCGGGACCGTTGTGGCCGGATCGTTGCGTTGTGCCGGTGCCGCATCCTGTCTGTTCGGGCCGGGGCGTCGCCAATGATCGGGCCATGCTCTCTCCGGTCTTTGCCGGCACTGCGCAAACACAGTTTGATTCCTCCCTCATCATGAGGATTGTCAAGGTGGAAGGGCAACCTGCCTTTTAATGGTGGATGATCCGATATTTTTGGCCTTTATCGGGAGACACGACAAATAGCATGTAACATCCCGTTGTAGCGAATGATTATTTGGAGGTCCGTCAGCTTGCATCGGTCTGCCTGCCAATTGAAAACAAGTAAATGCTCACTTTTTTGTTGACAGGGAGATAGAACGCCGTTTATTTGAAGGGAGGATTTGCTTGCGAGTGTTGTGCGTAGTGGTCGATTTGCGGTGAAAAGCCGAGGGGCGCCCGGACATCCCGGGGTGTCCCTCATGGCCCGACCTCATGTGAACCCTGCCCGGAAGGAGGAGGCTTTATGCCTGGCATCGGCTCGATTCTGGAACGTAACGCGCGCCGTGTTCCGAACCGTGAAGCTCTGGTTTTTGGCGGGCGACGGTTTACTTACCTGCAGTTGGATGCCGCTGTCAACCGCGCCGCTCGGGTTCTGCAGCGCCTGGGGGTGGAAAAAGGTGATCGGGTCGCTTTGATGTCGCCCAACTCCGATCAGTTCGTCATCGTATTTTACGCCGGGCTGAAACTGGGAGCCGTCATCGTCCCCATCAATCCGCGGCTGGCGCCACCTGAACTGGCCTATCAGCTGATGGATTCAGGTTCCCGGGTGCTGGTTTTTGCTCCGCAGCTCAAATCAGTGGTGGAAAAGGTCCGGCAACAGAAACTCCCCACCAGGCATTACCTGGCGACTTTGCCGTGCGAACCTTTTGCGGACGTCGTGACACTGTCATCTGCTGAAAGCGCGGAGCCCCTGGGCATTGTCGTCGCCGAGCAGGATAACGCCCAGATTCTTTATACCTCCGGAACGACGGGTCTGCCCAAGGGGGTGCTGCTGGACCACCATGCTGTCATCTGGGCCGGTACCAACATCTCTCTGGGGGTGGGAATTCGCGAAGGTGACCGGTTGCTGCATGCCGCTCCCCTCTATCATTCGGCTGAACTCAACCTGTTTCTGATGGCCGGAACCCTTTTGGCTGGCACTCATGTCGTTCTTCCCGCGTTCGAGCCGGAAACGGTGCTGAATGTCCTGGAGCAGGAACGGATCAGTGTCTTTTTCGGCGTGCCCACCATGTACCAGTTCCTTTTACGCCAGTCCGGAATCACCGGACGCGATCTGAGCGCGTGGCGCATCGGCATGTACGGGGCGGCGCCGATGCCTCCCAGCGTGGTCCGGGAGATGATTGCGAAACTGTCCGGGGTGCAGCTTTTCAATCTCTGCGGTCTGACCGAAATGGGTCCCGGCGGAATTTGTCTCCAGCCCCATGAGCAGCTGAGCAAGATGGGAGCGGGAGGGAAGCCGATCGTCAATACCGAAGCGCGGGTGGTGGATGACAACATGCGGGATGTCCGTCCCGGCGAGGTGGGCGAATGGATTCTGCGCGGTGAAACGATGATGAAGGGTTACTGGAACAATCCCGAGGCGACCGCCGAAACCATTCGTGATGGTTGGTTGTTCACCGGCGATCTGGCCACTGTCGACGCGGAGGGGTATATCACCCTGGTTGATCGCAGGAAGGATATGATCATCACCGGGGGGATGAACGTCTATTCCGTTGAAGTGGAAAATGCCGTGCGGTCCCATCCTGCCGTTGCGGATTGTGCCGCGATCGGCATCCCGCATGCGGATTATGGCGAGACGGTGGCCGTTGTGGTAACCCCCCGGGAGGATCGGGAGTTGACCCTGGCCGAAATCCGGGACCATTGTGCCGGGCAGATCTCCGATTACAAACTCCCCCGGCTGCTGTTTCTGGGAGAGGTGCCGCGCAATCTGTCCGGCAAGATTCTCAAATACCAGTTGCGGAAAACCTATGCTGAAACCAACCGGGAGCCT
The DNA here is from genome assembly GCF_002093115.1 of Geothermobacter hydrogeniphilus. Classification (NCBI taxonomy): domain Bacteria; kingdom Pseudomonadati; phylum Thermodesulfobacteriota; class Desulfuromonadia; order Desulfuromonadales; family Geothermobacteraceae; genus Geothermobacter; species Geothermobacter hydrogeniphilus. The sequence continues at coordinate 8,994 of NZ_NAAD01000007.1, forward strand.
GCGACCGGATCTCTTCAGGTCTCTGCCTTGAACTGACCCCTTTTGGAGCGAGGAGCGAACATGAAAGCAACCATGATGAACGCCCCCCTGACCCTGGGACACATCCTCGAACGGGCGGGAACTCTTTTTGCCGCGACGGAAATCGTTTCCCGGATGCCGGATCGTTCACTGCATCGCTGCACCTATGGCGATTTCTACCGTCGCGCGCGGCAGTTGGCGGAGGCGTTGAGCGCTGCCGGGCTCAAACGCGGCGAGCGGGTCGGCACCCTGATGTGGAGTCACTATGCCCATCTCGAGGCGTATTTCGGCATCCCGGTCGCCGGTGGCGTGCTGCACACCCTCAATCTTCGGCTGAGTCCCGAGGAGATCGCCTATATCGTCAACCATGCCGAAGATCGTTTTCTGATCGTGGATGACGTGCTGTTGCCGCTGCTGGAGAAATTCCGCGGACAGATCGACGTGGAGCGGATCTTCGTGGTGCCCCTGACCGGGCAGGCGGTACCGGCCGGCTACGAAAGCTATGAGGAACTGTTGTCCACCGCGAGTGGCCATTTCACCCCGCCGGAGATGGAGGAGAACGAGCCCTGCGGCATGTGCTACACCTCGGGCACCACCGGCAGGCCCAAAGGAGTGGTCTACTCGCATCGTTCCTCGGTGCTGCATTCCCTGGTCACCGCCCTGCCCGACCTGATGAATCTCTCCTGCAGCAAAACCGTTCTGCCGGTGGTGCCGATGTTCCACGCCAACGCCTGGGGAATCCCCTATGCGGCCACCAATGTCGGCGCCAGGCAGGTCTTCCCCGGTCCGCACCTGGATGCGGAGAGCCTGCTTGACCTCTTTGCCGGCGAGCAGGTGACCCAGACCGCCGGAGTTCCGACGATCTGGCTGAGTATTCTTGAGACACTGCAGCGGAATCCCGGTCGCTGGCAACTGATTCCGGGGATGGAAATGATCGTCGGCGGTTCGGCGCCGCCCGAATCGATGATTCGGGCTTTTGCTGAACTGGGCCTGGAGGTTATTCACGCCTGGGGCATGACCGAAACCTCGCCGGTTGCGAGTTTTTCGCGGCTCAAGCCCCATCTGGAAAAAGAATCTGCCGAAGAGCGCTTCGCCTACCGCGCCAAACAGGGGATGCCGGTGCCGCTGGTCGACCTGCGCATTGCCGGGGAGAAGGGGCCGGTCGCGTGGGACGGGCGATCCGTGGGGGAGATTCAGGTTCGCGGGCCCTGGATTACGGCGGGATACCATACGCAGCCGGCGACCGAAGAGCGCTTCACCGCTGACGGCTGGCTTCGTACCGGCGATGTGGGGCATTGTGATCCGGAGGGCTATGTCCAACTGACCGATCGCACCAAGGATCTGATCAAGTCGGGAGGCGAGTGGATCAGCTCGGTCGCCCTTGAAAACGCCATTATGGGGCATCCCGCGGTTCGGGAAGCGGCGGTGATCGCTGTGCCCCATCCCAAATGGGGGGAACGGCCGCTGGCGGTGGTGGCTCTGAAAGACGGGACAGCGGTCGACGGCGAAGCGATCTGTTCCCACCTGGCGGAAAGTTTTCCCCGCTGGCAGTTGCCCGATGGGTGCGTGTTTGTTGAATCGATACCGCGCACATCAACGGGGAAATTCTTCAAGGCCAGGTTGCGCGAACAATATGCGGACTGGGGGAGTGTCCCCTAGCTGATTCAGATGATTGATGGAGGCGGAGGGGGGGGCACTGGAAAGGGTCAGCCGGCCGTCCATCAGGTCGGCGGCCAGCTGACCCGATGGTGGCTGCGTGCATTCTTTTGTTTGATCTTTACGTAAACGTAAAAAATCATTTGCTGTCGGCATGTCGGTTGATTGATGCGCCGTCGCCGGCTCAAATCCAGACCAGGAGAGAAAGCCCATGTTTGAACTGAGTGACGAACAACGACTGATTCAGCAGACCGCCAGGGAATTTGCCGAGCGGGAGATCTGGCCGGAGGCCGCCCGTTGCGATCAGGAAAAGTGTTTTCCGCAGGAAATTGCCGCCAAGGCCAGGGAACTGGGGCTGTTCAATCTGACGGTGCCCGAGGAATACGGCGGTCCCGGACTCGGCGCCCTGGAGCTGGCGCTGGTGACCGAGCAGCTGGCCTGGGGGTGCGTCGGGCTGGGGGGCGGAATCAGTCTGAACAATCTGCCGGCCGACGTGCTGCTGGTCAGCGGCAATGCGGAGCAGAAGCGTGAATACCTGGGCCGGCTGATCACCAGTGAATACGGGTCCTACGCGGTTACCGAGCCGGGCGCGGGATCGGATGTGGCGGGAATTTCGACCCGCGCGGTCAGAGATGGCGACGGCTACCTGCTCAATGGCAGCAAGGTCTGGATTTCCAATGCGCCCCTGGCGGGTTTTTTCACCGTGCTGGCCAAAACCGATCCCGAGGCGGGTTACCGTGGACTGAGTTTCTTTCTGGTTGAACGGGACAGCCCGGGGCTGGAGGTGGGGAATCCCCTGCCCAAGCTGGGACAGAATGCCGTGCCGGCGGCCGAGGTGTTCTTCAATGACGTCAGGGTGCCGCGTGAAGCACTGCTCGGCAACGAAGGGGACGGGTTCAAGATCGCCATGCAGGTTTTCGACCGTTCCCGGCCGATGGTGGCGGCCTTTGCGGTCGGGTTGATGCAGCGCTGTCTCGATGTTTCTCTGGCCTACGCCAGGGAACGCAAGACGATGGGACAGGCGATCATCCATCATCAGGCGATCGGCCACAAACTGGCAGAGATGGAAATGCGTCTGCAGGCGGCGCGACTGATGACCTATCAGGCGGCCTGGTTGCTCGATGCCGGCAAGCGCAACACCCTGCAGGCGGCCTGCGCCAAGGCCTTTGCCGCCGATGCCGCGATGTGGGTGGCGACCGAAACGCTGCAGATTTTCGGCGGCTACGGCTACAGCCCGGAATTCCCGGCCGAAAAGCTGTTCCGCGATGCCAAGGTGCTGCAGATTTACGAGGGCACCAGCGAAATCCAGCGCAACATCATTGCCCGCGAACTGGGGAACCGGTAGATGTCGGCGAAACCCCTGGCGGGGTTGAAGGTTGTCACCCTGGCGGTCAACCTGCCCGGTCCTGTCGCCGCGCGGGCGCTGTTGCGTCTCGGTGCGAGCGTGACCAAGGTCGAACCGGCGGCGGCCGATCCAATGCAGCATTACTGTGCCGATTGGTATCGGGATCTGAACGCCGGTCAGGCAATTATCAGGCTGGACCTCAAGACAGAGGAGGGCCGGGCCGGGCTGGCGCGGCTGCTGCAGGAGGCGGATCTGCTCATCACCGCCACCCGCCCGGTCTCCCTGGCAAAACTCGGCCTGGGTTGGGAAGAGCTGCATGAAAAGTATCCGCGCCTCTGCCAGGTGGCGATCGTGGGCCATGCCGCGCCACGCCATAATGAGCCCGGGCATGATCTGACCTACCAGGCCGAGGCCGGCCTGCTCTCTCCGCCGCAATTGCCGCGGACCCTGCTGGCCGACATGGCGGGCGCGGAACAGGCGGTCGGCGCGGCTCTGGCGCTTCTTCTGGGTCGTGAGCGAGGCGCGGGGAGCGGTTTTGCGGAGGTGGCCCTGGCCTCTGCGGCTGCCGCCATGGCCGAACCGCTGCGCTACGGGGTGACAGCCGCCGGCGCTCTGCTGGGGGGTGGGCTGGCCGGCTACAATCTCTACCGCGCCCGGGATGGCTGGGTGGCGCTGGCGGCCCTGGAACCACATTTTCTGCGGCGGGTGGCCGCGGAACTTCACTGCGACGGCCGGGACAAGGATGCGCTGCAAAAGGTTTTTCTGAACCGGACCGCCGGGGAATGGCAACAATGGGGGCTGGCACGGGATCTCCCGCTTGTCGCCCTGGTGTCCCGTGCGGTTAATTCTGCCTTCTAATTCTGGCCCTTTTGGCTGCGGTCTGTGTTTCGCCTCCTCGGCTTAACTCAGGTTAGGCCTGCGTCGGTGCGCCTTGACCGCAACCAAAATGACTCAGAATTAATTGACATAACTAACCGCACGGGACACTGGCCGGCGAAGAGCCATGCAATCGAAAGGAAGAGACAAGATGACAGATGCGTATATCTACGACGCTATCCGCACGCCGCGCGGCCGGGGGAAAAAAGACGGCGCGCTCTATCCCATCAAACCGGTCGCCCTGCTCGGCAACCTGTTGAACAGCCTGCAGCAACGCCATCAACTGGAGACCGCCCAGGTCGATGATATCGTCATTGGTTGTGTCACTCCGGTCGGCGAACAGGGCGGGAATATCGCCAAGACCGCCGCTCTCTATGCCGGGTGGGATGAGGTCGTCGGCGGCTTTCAGCTCAATCGCTTCTGTGCTTCGGGGTTGGAGGCGGTGAATCTGGCAGCAATGAAAATTCGCTCGGGTTGGGAGGATCTGGTGGTCGCCGGCGGTCTTGAATCGATGTCGCGGGTACCGATGATGTCCGATGGGGGGCCCTGGGCGGCCGATCCGGAAACCTCCTGCAAAACCGGCTTCGTCCCCCAGGGGATCGGAGCCGACCTGATCGCGACCCTGGAGGGATTCACGCGGGAAGACCTGGACCGGTTCGCTCTCTCCTCCCACAGAAAAGCGGCGGCCGCTCATCAGAACGGACATTTTTCACGCTCGCTGGTTCCGGTCGTGGATCGCGCCGGCGAAGTCGTGCTTGACCATGACGAACTGATCCGCGCCGATGCCGCGGAAGAAAGTCTGGCGGCCCTCAAGCCGTCCTTTGCGGGTCTCGGCCAGCTCGGGTTTGACCAGGTTGCACTGGCCAGGTATCCGCAGGTTGACCATATCGAGCATCTGCACACCCCGGGCAATTCTTCGGGGATTGTCGATGGCGCCGCGCTTCTGCTGATCGGCAGCGAAGCCAAGGGCAGGGATCTCGGCCTGAGCCCGCGCGGGCGGATTCTGGCCACGGCGGTTACCAGCACCGATCCGACCATCATGCTGGTCGGACCGGCGCCGGCAACCCGCAAGGCGCTCAATAAAGCCGGGTTGACGGTCGAGGATATCGACCTGTTCGAAGTCAACGAGGCCTTTGCTTCGGTGGTGCTGAAATTTCAGGCGGACTTGTCCGTCCCCATGGAAAAAATCAATGTCAATGGCGGTGCCATCGCCATGGGACATCCCCTCGGCGCCACCGGGGCCATACTGGTCGGAACCCTCCTCGACGAGTTGGAACGCCGTCGTCTGCGTTACGGACTCTGTACTCTCTGTGTCGGTGGCGGCATGGGAATCGCGACCATTATTGAACGCCTGTAGCGGCAACCGACCCGGGGCCGGCGCCTCGACTGAAGCTCAAGCCTGAATCGCTGCGTTTCGGCCGGATGACGGTTGCACAGCGGTAGTGAACCCACGGATTCAGGTCAAACAAAAGGGTGTGAACATGAACGGATTCGATTATCAGAAAGACGCCGAAAATATCGTCACCATCAGCATGGATCTGCCCGGGCAACCGGTGAATACCATCAACAAGGCCTTTATCGATGGCCTCGAAGCGACACTGCAGCGTCTGGAGCGGGATGAGGTCGCGGGGGTGATCCTGACCTCCGGCAAGGACAGCTTTCTGGCCGGGGGGGACCTGAAGGAAATTTCGGCGCTCTCTGCCGACACGCTGCCGGCGTTTGCCGCCACTCTGCAGCGTCTCAAGAGCTGTCTGCGACGCCTGGAAACTCTGGACAAGCCGGTGGTGGCGGCGATCAACAGCACGGCTCTCGGGGGTGGTTACGAACTCTGTCTGGCCTGTCATCATCGGATTGCTTTGCGGGATGACAAGAGCCGGATCGGCCTGCCCGAGGTCAGCCTGGGACTGCTGCCCGGCGGGGGCGGGATTGTCCGCCTGGTGCGCCTGCTGGGCCTTGAAAAAGCCCTGCCCCTGCTGATGGAAGGAACCAGGCTGTCACCGGATCGGGCCCTTGAGGCGGGATTGATCGAAGAGCTGGCGGCTGATCGCGAAACTCTGCTGAGCAGGGCCCGGGCCTGGATCAGGGACAATCCATCCCCCCGGCAGCCCTGGGATGAGAAAGGGTATCGGATTCCCGGCGGGACCCCGGCCCATCCCAAAGTCGCCCAGATGCTGATGGCGGCGCCGGCCATGCTGCGAAAAAAGACCCGCGGCCTGCTGCCGGCGCCCGAAGCGATTCTGGCCGCGGCCAGTGAAGGGGCGCTGGTCGACTTTGCGGCGGCCCAGCGCATCGAGAGCAGCTATTTTCTGCAGCTGGTGCTGACTCCCGAAGCGAAGAACCAGATCCGGTTTTTCTTCCAGCTCAACGGCATCACCGGCGGCAGCAGTCGTCCGGAAGGTTTTGCAAAAACGTCGGTGAACAGGCTCGGGATTCTCGGCGCCGGGATGATGGGTGCCGGGATTGCCTACGTGGCGGCGAAGGTCGGTATCGAAGTGGTTCTGCTTGACCGCACTCGGCAGCAGGCGGAAAAGGGCAAAGCCTATTCGGCGCAGGTGCTGGACAGGCAGCTGTCGAAAGGGCGCATCACCCGGGAGCAGAAAGACGATCTGCTGGAGCGTATCCAGCCGACGACGGAGATGAACGATTTTGCCGGTTGCGATCTGCTCATCGAGGCGGTTTTCGAGGATCGGGAACTGAAGGGCAGGTTGACCGGCGAGGCGGAAAAAAACCTTGCCGAGGGGGCGTTCGTGGCCTCCAATACCTCGACGCTGCCGATTACCGAGCTGGCGCAGGCGGTCCGCCGCCCGGAAAATTTCATCGGGCTGCATTTCTTTTCGCCGGTCGACAAAATGCCGCTGGTCGAGATCATCTGCGGGCAGAAGACCAGTCCACAGACCCTGGCAAAAGCCTTCGATTTCGTACAGCAGCTGCGCAAGACCCCGATCGTGGTCAACGATTCCCTGGGGTTTTTCACCTCCCGGGTCTTCAGCACCTTTCTTGACGAGGGGGCGGCGTTGCTGGAAGAAGGAGTTGATCCCCTGCTCATCGACAACCTTGCCCGGCTGGCCGGCATGCCGGTCGGACCGCTGACTGTCATGGATGAGGTCAGTCAGCAGTTGCTGGTCAAGGTGCGCAAAGCCAACCGCGAGCTGCTGCAGGAGCGTGGCGAGGTGCTTGAGGAGAACGCCACCGACCGGGTTCTCGCGGTGCTGACCGGCAGCCATGGACGCGAGGGCAAGGCCTATAACGGCGGGTTTTATGACTACCCCCGGGAGGGGCGCAAAACCATCTGGGCAGAACTCTATACCCTTTTCCGCAAACCGGAGGTCGAGATTTCCCGCCGGGATATTCAGGATCGTATCCTTTTCCGGCAGGCCCTGGAAGCGGTCAGGTGCCTGGAAGAAGGGGTCCTGCGTTCGGTGGCCGACGGCAACGTCGGTTCGATCTTCGGGATCGGATTTCCCGCCCATACCGGCGGGCAGCTGCAGTTTATCAACAGCTGCGGCCTGCAGCGTTTCGTCGCCCGGGCCCGGCAACTCGAGCAGCTCTACGGCGAGCGTTTCGCTCCTCCGGCCCTGCTGCTGGAAAAAGCTGCCAACCATGAACTATTTATCTGAATCCGTGGTCCCTTGTCGACGGAGAGCACAAGGCATTGGCCTGCCCGCATGTGCACTCTTCATCCGGCATGAACCCATTGATGCAGGCAACAGGAGGAGAAGCGATGTTTGAGTATCTGTTTTCCGAGGAACAACTCAGGTTCAGGGATGAAGTGAGGGATTTCGTCAAATCGGTTCCGCGGCAGCTGATTCTGGATATGGACGCGGACAAAATCCGTTTTCCCACGGAATTTCTGCAGGAGGCCGGGCGCCGCAATCTGCTCGGCTGCCGCTACCCGAAAAGCCTGGGAGGGCGGGGAGAGGATTGGGTTTCCGCCTGCATGGTGATGGAAGAGGTGGGGACCCTCAGCTACATACTGGCCTGTGTTTTCGGTGTCGGCGCGGAGCTGGTCTGCGATGCGATTGTCAAGCATGGTACGGCTGAACAGCAGGAGAAGTATGTCAGGCCCCTGCTCAAAGGGGAACTCTTCGCCGCCGAGTGCCTGACCGAACCCCGCGGCGGGTCCGATTTTTTCGGCGCCACCAGCACCGCCGAGGACCGGGGTGACTATTTTCTGCTGAACGGCCAGAAACGATTCATTGTCGGGGCCGAAGGGGCCGATTTCTTTCTGGTCTACGCCCGCACCGATCCGGATGCAAAACCCCATGAATCACTGACCTGCTTCCTGGTCGACCGCGGGCCGGGGGTCGAGAGCGTCTATCAGTACGGGCTGATGGGCTGCCGCGGAGGAGGTGCCGGGCGGCTGGTGTTCAAGGATGTCAAGGTGCCGCGGGAAAATGTCCTCGGCCGGGTTCATGGCGCCGCCGCGGTGTTTGACACCATGATGATCCCGGAACGGCTCGGAACGGCGGCGATGACCATCGGCGCCGCCCGGCCGGCCCTGGAGATCGCCACCCGTTACAGTTCCAGACGCAAGGCCTTCGGCCGGCCGATCAACCAATTCCAGGGGGTCAGTTTCCAGGTTGCCGAAGCAGCCATGCTGCTCGATGCCTCCCGGGCCATGGCATACGCCACCGCCCGGGCGGTGGATGCCGGGATAGAGATGGGCCGCATCCGGCGGATGGTCTCGGAAGCCAAGAAGTTCATTACCGAATCCTGCCAGCAGGCGGCTCACCATGCTCTGCAGGTGATGGGGGGCATCGGTTATACCAATGTCTTTCCCCTGGAGCGGATCCATCGCGATCTAAGGCTGGCGTCGATCTGGACCGGAACCAACGAGGTGATGGCCATGATTATCGCCCATGAATGGTACCGGGAAGCGGCGCAATCTGAGCCGGTCCGGGATTATGAGTCCGACGCCGTGGAGGCGGGCGCCCTGGAGGAAAAGATCTACGAGTAATAAGAAGAAGGCCGCGGCGGGTTCTCCCGGAAGCCGTGGACTCCTTCCGGATGAGTTGTCTCAGGTGTCCTCCTGTCATTGGGACCGTCTCCATTGCCGGTAGGCCAGAAGAGTGAGCAGGATCAGGACCACCAGCGCCGGCAGCAGCACGAAGTCGAGCCAGGGTGTCAGGATGCTCAGCCCGAGGCCTGCCAGCAGCAGCACCAGCACCGGGGTGAAGCAGCACAGCGCAACCAGCCCGGTGCCGATCAGGGCGGCGAGGAAGCGGTTGCGAAGCCGATTGTCGGCGCCCCTCATCTGCTTTTCCGCTGCTGCTGGATCGGCGGACAGGGCACATCGCCGTATGAGCAGAAGACGCAGCAGTCGCCCGCCCGGGGTTTGAGCAGGGCCCCACAACCGTTGCACTGGTGGAAAAACCGGCAGGCATCCGTCGGCATGGTCAGTTTCTCACTGTGACCGCAGTGTGGACAGGTCAGGGTCGATTCAGCTGTTATCGTCATGGTTCAGTTCCTCTCTTGCGGTGTCCACGACACGGCGGACGTCGGGAAGACATCATCTCCCCTGCGGATGAGTTTCGACGCAGCGGCAGGCTCCGGCCTTATTTGCCGTCAGGATCTGCTCCATGATGCGGCTGCGTCCGTTGTCCTCCAGCACCGCCCGCCGGATTTCATCCTCGCTGTGCGCGAAGCAGTAGCAGATCAGTTTCATCCTTCTCCTCTCGAAATCACTTTGCTTTGGCGGGCTGCACTTCGGCCTGGTAGCCGGCTTTTTCGATCACCTCAACCATCTGTTGCGGCGTTGTCCTGTCCGGATCGTAGAGGACGGTCGCTGTCATTTTTTTGTAACTGACATCCGCTTGTTCGACGCCGTCCAGGTTGTTCAGAGCGGCTTTGACGGCATATTTGCAGGAGGCGCAGGTCAATCCCTTGAGCGCCAGGCGGGCGGTGCGGACTTCGGCCGCATGAGTGGGCATGACTCCATAGATCCCCTGCCCCTGGGTCAGTCGTGACCAGCTTGTCGGGGCAAGGGCCAGAACGGCCAGGAGAACGGGGAGAGCGACAGTTTTCAGAATTTTTTTCATGGTTCACCTCGGTCCTTTTCACCTGAATCAGTGAGTTTCTGTTGGATGGAGAGTGCAAGTGCTTGGTCTGCAAGAGATTTCCAGAAATCACCAGCGCACCCATAGGTTCGCTGGCGATTTTTGGGAAGATCAGGCAGATCAATGACTTGTGCTATACGCCGACAAGGAGCTCACTGATTCAGGTTTCAATCAAGCATCAACTGCATGATTTGCGGAAAGAAGAGCATCGCCAGGGAAAACAGGGCGGCGAGCCAGAGCATGAGTTTCTGCAGCCTCTTCCGGCCGGGGCCGCAGCAGGCGGTTTCGCTGCAGTTTGCCGTTTGCGGCCTGCGGTAGGTGGCATAGAACCCCAGGCCGAGAAACAGGAAGGTCAGGACCATCATGACCGGGCGCCAGGGTTCAAGGGCGGTCAGGGCGCCGGCGCTGCCGACGCCGAGCAGGACCATCAGCAGCGGGCCGATACAACAGGCCGAGGCGAGAAAGCCGCTGATGACGGCGCCGACCAGGCCGAGGCCGGCCAGTTTCTTCTCTTGCGGCGCGTCCGTTCCGACGAGGGTGGATTGATTGCGGGTTGTCATGTTGTTGACTCCTGCATCAGGGGGGTGAAAAACCGGGCCGCGATTTGGACCGCTTGCCGAAGCTCGACCCGTTCCCTGGTTTCGGGTTCGGCCTGCTGCCAGGCCATGGCGGTGTCGGGATCTTTCAGGAAAACCATCTCCCGGCACAGACTGTGGGCGGCGCAGGTCGCAACCGACTGCCAATGAATACCCAGCTGCAGGTTTTCAGCAGGCTCGACATGAAGCAGAATTCCATCCCGCTGCTGAATATGGATCGGCTGTCCGCTCAGCGCACATGACGAATCGATTCGTACCTCGCAGTCGAACATCGGGCTGACCGCCAGGGCGTCGAGGGCGCACATGGCGTGGACCCGGTGACCGTTGACAGTCAGGCGATGGGGCGTTTCTTCCAGGGTGAACGGGTAGGCCCCGATGATGTTCCCCTGGCCGTCAAGAACGACCAGGTCGCTGTTGCGCAATCGCTGCAGGGCGGCAGCGATCTCCGCGCGTCCTCTCTTTGCAAGTCTCAGTCGTGGTCTGCCCTGTTCCGCGAAAGATCGCAGAATGGACCGATGCAATGCCGCATCCTCTTTCGCGAGGGCGTTCTGTCGCTCCTTCAGGGGCAGCAGGTCGTTGAGATGATGGAGAATGTCCAGCGTATTCATGGTTTTTTTCCTCAGTCATCATCCGCCAGGGATTCCAGAATGGGGCAGCTGTCGTCGCCGTTGCCGCATTCATCCACCAGCGTCTGCAGGGCCGCTTTCATCCTTTTCAGTGCGGCAATGCGGGCTTCCATGTCAGCGATCTTTACCATCGCCCGCTCCCGAACATCCGCGCAGCTGATACCGGTGTCGAAATAGAAACCGAGCAGTTCCCGAATCTCCTTCAAGGTGAAGCCGATCTGCTTGGCCCGGCGGATAAAGCGGATCTTGCGGATCGTCTCCGCCGGGTAGACGCGAAACCCCTCCGGTGGTTTTGGCGGCTGTTCAATCAGCCCCTGCCGTTCGTAGAAACGGATGGTTTCAACGCCGACGCCGGCAAGTTCGGCCGCCTGGCCGATGGTCAGGTTGTTCATTTTTGGCCTCGCATGGTTCAAGAGTAGTTGCCGTACCATGGTACGGTGTCAAGACAAATGTAGCATTTTTTTGAGGAGGAGACAGGGATGCCCGTCTCAGGCTTTTGGAAAACCTTCTGGATGCCGGGAGCGGGTTCGTTGAGCCGGTGAAGTGGATTGTCGCTGAAAAAGTCGGGCCAGGCTTCCTGTTGCGGAAGTCTGGCCCGGTGTGTTCCGACGTTTGGCTGATGAGCTCATTGCCGCGGGTCGCGCTTATTTATCCGGCATGATCCCACGGTCAGGATTCAAGCGCACCGCATTCAGTCGCGGCCTGCCGGAGCCGGTGAGGCGGGGCTGTTGGCAGCCTGCATGACCTGCCTGATCCGGGCGATCTCCTGTTCGGCGGTGGCCACCAGCTGCGGTTCGGGGTTGCTGTTCAGGAACTGTTGCAGCAGTTCAAGCGCCCTGGCGTTCTCCCCCTTGTGGCGGCTGTAGATCAGGGCCATGTTCAACAGCGAACCGGTGTGGTCCGGGCGGCTCTCGAAGGCGCGCCGGTAGCTGTCCAGCGCCTTGTCGTACTGACCGATCTGTTGATACAGGCTGCCGAGGTCGCTCAACGCGTGAACATTCCCCGGCTCGATGTCCAGGGTGCGCTGGAAAAGCCGGAAGGCTTCCATGGCGCGGCGCGAATTGAGGTAGGCGTCTCCCAGAGAGAGCAGCGCGTTGACATCCCGGGGTGAGGTTTTGAGGTGCGTTTCAAGCTGGGCAATGCGCGCCTCGATGTTCTGGTTAGGAGTTCCCTGGGCCTGTGGCTGCGGTTTGGCGGCTGGTCCTTTGACCAGAAACCCCAGGGTCATGGCCCCGATGGCAATAGCCACGGCGCAGAAGAAGCCGAAGGCGGCCCGGTCCCTGCGGCTGACGCGAGCTGTCATGACAAATCCTCCTGCTGCTCAAGCTGGGCGCAGAGCAGCTCCAGTTGTCGTGCGGTCCGGCGCTGACAGTTGGAGAGCCAGAGCAGGTAGCCGGCCAGACCGCCCCAGATGGCCATGTAGGCGATGATCAGATAGGTCGCGTGTTCCATGTCAATCTCCTCAAGTATCGGTTGTTGCCGGTAACGGGTCGCGGGTCAGTGCTGCAGTTGCTGCTGCAGATCACGGAGACGGTTTTCCTGGTGGTACTGGGCGCAGCGCAGGCGGAACAGGGCCGCCCAGAAAACCAGCATCGCCAGGATGCTGATCAGCAGGGTGACGAGCATGGCCGGTTCCAGGCCGATCCCTTCGCTGCGGATCACCGTGGGATGAATGCTGCGCCACAGTCGGGCCGAAAGAAAGACGATCGGCACATCGACAAAGCCGATGATGGCCATCACCGCTGAAAACCTGGCCCTTCTGCCCTCTTCATCGACCGCCGAGCGCAGAATCAGACAGGAGGCGAAAATGAACCAGAGGATCAGCGAGGTGGTCAGGCGCGGGTCCCAGGTCCACCAGGTGTTCCAGATCGGCCGGCCCCAGAGCGAGCCGCTGATCAGCACCAGGGTGGTCAGAACCACGCCGATCTCGATGCTGGCCGCCAGCCGGGCGTCCCAGATCCGCTGCCGGCGCAGCAGGTACATGATTCCGGAGATGCAGGCGACGAAGAAGGAGAGAAAGGCGGTCGCCGCCAGCGACAGGTGGAGGTAGAAGATTTTCTGGATGATCCCCATGGTCCGTTCCAGCGGCGCGTAGAAGAAAATCATGCCGATGGCCAGCGGGATCAGCAGGCCGGCGAGAGCGGGCAGCAGGGCGGGTCGGTTCAGTCCGGGCATATCAATCCTCTCTGATGGCGAAAGGGAAAAGCAGGTAGCCGGCGGCGCTGAAGATCAGGCCGAAGGCGATCATCGGTTCGATCTGATCCCGCAGTTCGAACAGCGGGCGCGCGGCCAGTGCCCCGGCGGTCGCCTTGATCGCCAGTGCGGTCAGCGGCAGCAGCAGGGGAAAGAGCAGGATCGGCAGCAGCACCTCGTTGCGGCGCGTACCGGCGGAGATGGCCGAGATCAGGGTGCCGGCGGTTGAAAAGCCGAGGTTGACCAGCAGCAGGATCGGCAGCAGGGCGACGGGGCCGCCGCTGAAGTTGCTGCCGAACAGAACGAAGAAAATCGGTACCAGCACCAGCTGGGCGAGGATCATCAGGATGAAGTTGACCAGCGCCTTGGCGATGAAGATCTCTCCTGGTGCGACCGGGCTGAGCAGCAGCGCCGCCACGCAGCCGTTCTCCTTTTCCCGGGCGAAGACCCGTCCCAGGCCGAGTACCGCGGAAAAGATCACCGCCACCCAGAGGATCCCCGCGCCGGCATCGGCATCAACCTGGTTGTCGACACCGGCGGCGATGTTGAGGATCACCAGCAGCAGGGCGCCGAAAAAGGCCATCGATACCAGCGATTCCTTTTTGCGCAATTCGATCCGCAGGTCCTTGCCGAACAGAAAGAGTATCTGCCGCAGGCTGTTCATGACGCCTCCAGGTGCTGAAAATAGAGTGCCTCGAAAGAGGCCGGATCGACCTGGTCCTTCTCCTGCAGGTAAGCCAGCCGACCGCGGGCGAGGATGCCCAGGCGGGTCGCCGACTCCATTCCGCGGCGCAGGTTGTGGGTCACCATGATGATGGTCCGACGGTTATCGTGCAGCAGCCGCAGCTGCTCGCCGAAGATCCGGGCGGCATGCTCATCGAGGCCGGTGTACGGCTCATCGAGCAGCAGCAGTTCAGGATCGTTGACCAGCGCCCGGGCGATGCTCAGCCGCTGCTGCATGCCGCGGGAGAGGTCGCCCGCCGGCATGTCGCAGCGCTGGATCAGCTTGACCTGCTGTAGCAGCTTCAGCGCTCGCTTCCGGGGTTGTTTCACCCCGTAGAGCGCGGCGTAGAATTCCAGATTTTCGAGTAGGCTCAGATCCTGGTAGACGAACGGCTGGTGGGACACCATGCCGAGCCGGGCGCGGTAGGCTTCCGGATTCTCCTGCAGGTCATTGTCGAGAACCCTGATCCGGCCGCTGTCGGGGCGCAGTAGGGTGGCGATGATTTTCAGCAGGGTCGATTTGCCGGCGCCGTTGGGTCCGAACAGGCAGAGAAACTCGCCGCGGCGCAGCTCGAGGTCGACGCCGCGCAGTGCTTCGAGATTGCCGTAAGCTTTTCTCAGTCCGCTGATCTGCAGAAAGGGTGTCCCGGCGGATTCAGTCATGGTCTTCCCGCAGCCGTTTCCGGGCGGCGATTGCGTCGGCCGCCCGCAGGCTGTAGAGGGTTCGCAGTTCCTCGTGGTCCTCGGCGCTGATCTTGCCGGTCGCCAGTTCGAAATCGATATCCCTGATCGCCTGCAGATTGGTTTTCTTCTCCTGCTCCAGGGCCTGCCGCCGGCGTTCCAGCGGGTTCTGCTCCAGAACCAGGGGGGCGGCGGGTCGGAAAACCGGCAGCAGGGTGTAGACCATCAGCAACAGGCTGATAAGCAGCAGTGTGGCGATTTCCATGGTCAGTCCTCCTCGTCCAGGCGGGCCAGTTCGGTCTCGATCTGTTGTTTCATCTTGTCGTCGAGGACCGTCTCTGTTCCGGCGGGTTTTTCGGTTGTCTGTCTCTGTCCGGCCGAGCCCCAGCGACGGATCACCAGGATCGCGACCGGAATACCGATCAGCAGGCCGACGATCGGGCCGAGATAGGCGACCAGGTTGAAGCCGCGTTTGGGGACGGTGGTCAGGATGCTGTCGCCGAACTGGGCGACGAAGTAGTCGAGTATCTGCTGCTTGTTCTTGCCTTCGGCCAGCATGCTGCGAATCGCTTCGCGCATCCGGTCGCCGCCGCTGCAGCGGTCGATGCTCAGCGGTTCTCCCGGGCAGGCGTAGCAGATCAGGCTCTCGGTGACCTCGGTTTCGGTCAGTTCGGCAAGTCCCCCGGTCGGCAGGGCCAGCAGCAGAAGGAAGAGGACCGGTAAGGTAAAGCGTAACGCCAGGTTGTTCATGTCTCTTTCCTCCGAGAGGGAATGATGGCCAGGATGCCGCCCAGCACCATCATGCCGCTGCCGATCCAGATCCAGATCAGCAGGGGGTTGACCGCGACCTTGAGGGTGATTTCATTGTTGCGGCCGATGCCCGGCATGGTGACGTAAAGGTCTTCGAGCAGGGTCGAGCGGATTGCGACTTCGGTGGTCGGCTGCTTGGCGTTGATGTAGTTGCGGCGCTCGGCCTCCATGACATCGATCCGGGTGTCGTCCCTGAAGACCCCGAGTCGGGCGGCGTAGACGGTTCGGTTATATTTTTCATAGATGCGGAAATCTTCGTATTTCAGGGTGAAGTCGCCGATGGCAAGGGTTTCTCCCTGGGCCAGCGTCCCCTGGTTTTCCAGCTTGTAGGCCGAAGAGGCGGCGATGCCGATCACCATGATCGCCAGGCCGAAATGGACGATATGGCCGCCGTAGCGCCGCCGCATCCGCCACAGCAGTTTCAGGGCGGACGACGCGGAGGATTCCCCGGTCAGTTTTTTGCGGGAGCGGATGGCGGTGACGTATTCCTGGATGATGGTCGCGCAGACGAAGGCCGCCAGGCAGAAGGCGAGCAGCGCGTAGGGTTCGCGGATGCCGGAGACGCCCATCAGGATGCCGGCCAACAGGGCCGTGAGCGACGGGCGCAGGAAGTTGCGACGCAGGTTCGCGGCCGAGGCCTTGCGCCAGCCGATCAGCGGGCAGATGCCGGTGAGCAGCACCAGGATCAGGAACAGCGGGGTGTTGACCTGGTTGAAGAAGGGCTGGCCGACGGTGATTTTGTTGCCGGTCACCGCTTCGGAGAGGATCGGGAAGACGGTGCCGAGCAGGGTGGCGAAGGCCAGGGCGAGCAGGATCACGTTATTGAACAGGAAGGTACTCTCCCGCGACAGGTAGGATTCCACGCTGCCCGGGGTCTTGAATTCGCCGTAGCTTTCGGCCAGCAGGTAGAAGCCGCCGATCAGGACCACGGCGACGAAGAAGAGGAAGTAGCCGCCCAGGCCGGTGGCGCCGAAGTCGTGCACCGACTGCAGCACGCCGCTGCGTACCAGGTAGGTGCCGAAGATGCACAGGGCGAAGGTCAGCAGGATCAGCACCATGTTCCAGACCTTCATGATCCCGCGCCGTTCCTGGATGATTGCGGTATGGATGAAGGCGGTCGACACCAGCCAGGGGATGAAAGAGGCGTTCTCCACCGGATCCCAGGCCCAGTAGCCGCCCCAGCCGAGTTCGACGTAGGCCCACTGGCCGCCGAGGATGATGCCGATCGACAGGAAGATCCAGGACAGCACGTTCCAGGCCCGGGTCTTGCGGATCCAGTTGGCGTCGGTGTTGCCGGTGATCAGCGCGGCAATGGCGTAGGCGAAGGGCACGGTGAAGCCGATGTAGCCGAAAAACAGCAGCGGCGGATGAAAGACCATGCCCGGGTTCTGCAGCATCGGGTTCAGCCCGTTGCCGTCCCGGGGAGTGAAGCCCAGGGTATCGAAGGGGTTGCTGACCACGCAGAGCAGGAAGAGGAAGAAGCCGAGGGTGGCCGCCAGCACCAGGTAGACGTAGGGGCTGCTGCGGTCGTCCCGCTCCCTGCGGTTGTTGAAGATCACCAGGGCGGTGAACAGGCTCAGCACCCAGGCCCAGAAGAGCAGCGAGCCCTTCTGCCCGGCCCAGAAGGCGGTCAGCTTGTAGAACAGCGGCAGGGCCCGGTCGGAGTAGGAGGCGACATATTCAACCTGAAAGGCGTCGGTCAGAAACAGGTAGCCGAGGGCGATCGAGGCCAGGGTGGTGGCTGCCGCGGCGCTGAGCAGGCCCCGTTTGCCGGCCTGCACCAGGCGCAGATTGTTGCGCCCCAGGCCGCCCAACAGCAGTCCCATGGACAGCAGCGTGAACGCCAGGGCGGCGAACTGGGCGAGAATTCCGAAAGTAATCACGGTTTGTCCTCCTGCTTCAGGTCGGATTCATATTTTGACGGACACTTCACCAGCAGGGTTTTTGCCAGGAAGAGATTCTGCCCGCGGTCGTAGGTTCCTTCGAGCAGGGCCTCGATATCGGCCTTGAAGGCATCGGGCCGGGCTCCGCGGTAGACGGCGTCGATTCGCTGCTGCGGCCGGCTCTCGTCCCGAAGGGCGAAGCGCAGCACCAGTTCGCGCTGGTTGTAGTCGATGCTGTTCTCGATCACCTTCCCGCCGACGCGTACGGACTGGTTCCGGCTGAGCTGCTGCCCCAAAGATGAGGTTTTCAGTTCGGCGACCGTCATGTAGTAGACGCTGGTACTGGAAAGTCCGCGGCAGATCAGGAAACCGACGCCGACGACGATGACCAGAATGGCAAGCAGAGCTTTTCGATTCGATTTTTTCATCTGCTGTAAACTCGCTTTTATTTAAGGTTGGTGGCGGTGTAAAAACTCACCGGCAGAACTTCGGGGACAGCGGCGCTTCTTGCCAGGATAATGAGCATGGGTTGTGCCAGAAGAGTCCTGGCGACCGAGAATGAAGCCATGATGCTGGAATTGCAGGATAAATTCTGTATTCAGGGAGGGCGGTGGGGAGGCCGGGATCAGTGCCCGGCTGCGACAATAAGGACCTGTGGGACAAATTGTCGCAGTGAGTGGCGCGGAGAAGGGGGCGCGGGGTCAGTCGTTCAGTTTTCGCTGGATGGTCTTGCGGTTGATGCCGAGCAGGGCGGCCGCCTGGACCTTGTTGCCGTTGCAGAGGCGCATGACATGCTGGATATAGTCGCGCTCCAGCTCCGCCAGGGGCTTGATGTCAGTCCAGCGGAACTGTTCGTCGGGTCGCAGGCTGTTGAGGATTTCCGCCGGCAGATCGGCGAGCCTGACCTTTCCCCGGTCGCAGAGATAGCTGCAGCGTTCGACCAGGTTCTGCAGTTCCCGCACGTTGCCGGGCCAGGCATAGTCGATCAGGGCGCGCAGGGCCTCGGGTTCGAATTCGAGCGGTCGGGTGCCGGAGAAACGTGCGATGAATTCCTCAAGCAGGGCCGGAATGTCTTCGCGACGGCGGCGCAGCGGCGGTAGCGCGATCCGGAAGGTGGCGATGCGGTAATAGATATCTTCGCGGAACAGCCCCTCGCGGGCGTCCTCCAGCAGGTTGCGGTTGGTAGCGGCCAGTACCCGCACGTCGAAGTCCCGCAGTTCGGAGCCGCCGATCGGCCGCACCTGATGTTCCTGCAGGGCTCGCAGCAGCTTGGCCTGCAGCGGCAGGGGCATGTCGCCGATTTCATCCAGCAGCAGGGTGCCGCCCTGCGCTTCGAGGAACAGCCCGGGCTTCTCTTCGACGGCGCCGGTAAACGCGCCGCGCACATGGCCGAAGAGTTCGCTTTCGAGCAGTTCGCCGGGCAGCGCCGCGCAGTTGACGGCGACGAAGGGACCGTTCCGGCGCGGCGAGGTGCGGTGGATCGCCCGGGCGACCAGTTCCTTGCCGGTGCCGGTCTCTCCTTCGATCAGCACGCCGCCCTCGGCGGGAGCGACCTTGTCGATCAGGGTCAGCACGCCGGCCATGGCGCTGCTGCGGCCCACCAGTTCGGGATGCGCCGCCCCCCGGGTCAGGCTCTCCTCCAGCTCGGCGACCCGGCGGCGCATGGCCAGTTCTCGTTCGGCGCGTTTGACGGTGATCAGCAGCTGCTCGGTCTTGAACGGTTTGATCAGGTAATCGTAGGCGCCGCGATCGATCAGCCGGACCGTGTCGTTGATGTCGCCGAAGGCGGTGATCAGGATCACGAACGGGGAGAATCCCGGGACATCCTTGACCCGTTCCAGCAGGGTGACGCCGTCCATCGACGGCATGCGGATGTCGCTGATGATCAGCTCGAAGGCTTGTTCGGCGAGGTGTTCGAGTGCCTGTTCGCCGTCTCCGGCTGTCGCTACGGCATAGCCCCGTTCACCGAGAATATCAGCAAGAAGTTCCCGCATCTGCGGCTGGTCGTCGACAATCAGGATGCGTAGTGGGGGCGGACTGGTCATGCCTGGCTCCTCTCTTGCCTGAACGGAAAGGTCATGACAAAGCGGGCTCCCCCGCCCGCTCGGTCTTCGATGCGGATATCGCCGCCGTGATCCTCGACAATGTTGGCTGTGATGTAGAGTCCGAGGCCGGTTCCTTCGCCGACATCCTTGGAGGTGAAGAAGGGTTCGAAGACCTTTTCCCGCAGTTGTTCGGGGATGCCGGGGCCATTGTCTTCGAAAACAACCTGGATACGTTTCTCCGTCAGGACCGAGGAAACCCGGATCCGGCCCTGCCCTTCAACCGCCTGAATCGCGTTGAGCATCAGGTTGACAAACAGCTGGCGCAGGGCATTGGTGTCGCCGGTCATGCTCGCCACCTGCAGGTCGAGTTCGAGGTCGACGGAAAAGTCGCGCTTTGGAAAGCGCATCCGGCACAGGCTCAGGGATTCCCGCAGCAGACCCTCCAGGTCGACCTCCTCCCAGCACTTGATATCCTGCCGCGAGAAGGCCAGCAGCCGCTCGATAAGCCCGGCGATCTGTTCGCTCTGATCAATGATCGATTCCAGGGCCCTGCGTCCGGGATCGTCCGCCGCCATCCGGCCCAGCAACTGTTCGGCACGGCCGATGATGACGTTGAGCGGGGTGCCGATTTCGTGCGCCATGCCCGAGGTGAGCTGGCCCACGGAGGCGAGTTTCTCCGCATGCCGCAGGCCCCGTTCCAGCTCCAGCTTCTGCTGGTAGAAATCCTCGCGGGAGCGGTACTGTTCTTCCAGGCTGACCGCCATCCGGTTCAATTCGTCCACCAGTTGATCGAGATCGGGCACGTTGCTCGGTTCGATCCGCAGCGCGAGGTTGCCGGTTCCGAGTCGGCGGGCGGCGACCGCCAGCTTCTGCAGCGGCTGGCTGATGTTCCAGCGGGTGATCAGGCTGATGACCACGCCCAGCCCGAGAATCAGGGCCAGGGTGAAAAAGAGGAAGCGACGGGTGAGCCCCGCCAGGGTCTGGTTGACCTGCCGCAGCGGCAGCACGACTTCCAGGGCGCCCTGGGGGGAGTTTCCGACTCCCCGGACCGGCACGATGATCGAAAAGAACTGTTCGGTGCCGGTTTCGATGATGTCCTCGCGGCCGTTCGCGCCGAGGACACTCAGATCGATCCGTTTATGGGGCAGGGCGAGGGGGTTGCATTCGGCACAGGCGACGCCGGTCGGGGCGCCGTCGCGGGTATAGAAGCGGAGCATGGGCGGCGGTTCCCATTCGCGCGGGGTGATGTCGGCGAGCAGCCGGTTCAGGTCGACAGCGGGGTCGCCGGGGTGGTAGCGGCGCAGCACTGCCGCCAGGGAACGGGCCATCAGCCGGGCTTCCGAGCGGACCCCGGCGAGCAGGTGGATTCTTTCATCCTGGATCGACACGTAGCCAAGCACCGCGGACGCAACGGTGACCAGGGTGAACAGGTAAAGAAAGATCCGGGTAGCGATGCGCATCTGGCGTGCCTCGGCTGGATGGGAGGATTGCCTCTGTGGTGCCCGCGGGTATTTCAGGCCCGAAGTCGGCAGCTCGCGGCCGGGCAACGGTGCTGGTTGACCGGAGACGACCGCTGATTCAGAACTACGATAAACGCTGCCGGAGCCGACAGCAACAAGATCCTGTTCTGAATCGTCGGGAAATATGATTTTTTCGGAGACTTCAACGCTGCAGCCGCCGCTCAGGTGGACGCCGCACAGGAACATCAGTTCTCCGCGCCGCGGCGACTCGGCCTCTCCCGCCAGGCCCTGCGGAACAGGTTCAGGGAATACAGGTTTTACAGCATCTTTTTCAGGGCATGGTACTCTTACCCTGTCCCCAGGCGTCTGCTGACTGCTGCCAAGGGACGCACGGATTCAGGTCATCGTCAAAAGAGTTTCGGGTATCCGGGGGGCTTATATCCGCTTTGTCCATGATGGACGGATCAAGCAGCGGGCAACACGATCCTTGCCCAGGTCAAAAACCGAGGGAAAAAGGGAGGTCAGGATGGCAGAGAACGGCAACAAAGGGTTTTCCACCCGCTGTATCCACGCAGGTGAATCTCTCGATGTGCAGGGCGGTATCCACCTGCCGCTCTACAATCATTCAACCTTCGCTTTTGAAAATACCGGGAAGCTGCTCGATGTGGTTGAGGGGCGCAACCCCGACGGCAATCTCTATACCCGTTATGGACTCAACCCGACCATTCGCGGGCTGGAGAAAAAATGTGCCTCTCTGGAAGGTGGAGAAGGCTGCCTGGCCTTCAGTTCGGGGATGGCGGCAGAGGCGGCGACCTTTCTTGCTCACTGCAACGCCGGGGATCATATTATCTGTATCGGTGATGTCTACGGCGGGACCTACGACCTGCTCAACGAAAACCTGCCGACTCTTGGTATCGAGACAACCTTTGTTCTCGGACATGAACTGGACGATTTGCCGCGGCAGTTTCGAGAGAAGACCCGGCTGGTCTTCTTTGAAACTCCGACCAACCCGAACCTCGAAGTCCTTGATATCCGCCGGATCGCGGCGGTGGCCAAAACGCACGGCGCGCTGACCGTTGTCGATAACACCTTTGCCTCTCCGGTCAACCAGCAACCGCTTGAACGGGGTGCGGACATCGTGGTGCATAGCGCGACCAAGTATCTGGGCGGACACAGCGACCTGACAGGTGGCCTGGTGATCGCCAGCGCGGAGCTGCTGGCGCCGATCTGGGTTTGGCGCAAGAATCTTGGTCAGATGATGGCCCCGGAAGTCGCGTTCCTGCTGGCCCGCAGTCTGCGCACCCTGTCGGTGCGGGTGAAGGCGCAGAACCGTTCCGCGCAGCAGATTGCCGAGTTTCTGCAGCAGCAGTCATGTGTGCTGCGGGTCAACTATCCGGGCCTGAAAGACTTTGCCGGTCATGTGGTCGCCAGTGAACAGATGAGCGGTTTCGGCGGCATGTTGAGTTTTGTTTTCGACGGTGATGCTGCCGCTACGGCGGCGGTGGTTGACCGGCTGCGACTCTTCTCCATTGCCGCCAGTCTCGGCGGAGTCGAAAGTCTGGTGACCCAGCCGATCACCACCACTCATTACGCCATGCTCCCCGAAGAGCGGGAGCGACGCGGCATTCCCGACGGCATGGTGCGGCTTTCCGTCGGACTGGAAGATGTCGAGGATTTGATCGCCGATCTGCGTCAGGCGCTGGGCTAGGGTTTTAGACTGGGAATGAATACCCCGCAGCTTGCTGCGGGGTATTGGGTCAAACTCTTGCCCCGAGATGGACTTTATCTTGTCCCGACCATGAATTTTTCAACCTCTTTGACCTCATCATGGCCAATCACGGATTCCAATAGCAACAGAGCAACCTCAATGGACTGGGCTGGACCGGCGCAGGAAATAATGCGATTTGAGACTTCAATAGGTCCCGGAGTGGGTACGCAGCCGAGATCACGTAATCGTCCTAGGTTGTCATGGTTACGGCTGAAAGCGTAGCTGGTTGCTTTTTCTCCTTGCAACAACCCGGCTTCTGCAACAGGCAACACGCCGACGCACATGGTGGCTCTGGTTCCACCATGTGCATGGATGGCCCTGGCCAGATCGTGCAATGGCTGGCAGTAGGCCTCATCAAACGAAAACCTCCGGGAACAGCCAAGGCGGCGTAATCCTGAGCTTTGACCTCAGTCACCAGCAGATCAGTTTTTATCTGCAATCCAAACCTGCCGTTGACCACGGGGTGTAACCCCGTAATGACAACCTCAACCTTTGACAGGTGCTCACGGTATTCTGTCCAGCCGCAGACTGACAGCACAGAAACCGCTTCCAGATCCTCGAATCCTTCACCGAGGAAAAGCAGAACTTTTTTACGGACACATTTTACCTCGTTTGATTCCAACGGCTTGGTTCATTGGAGCGCGCTTTATGCTTCAACTGAAGCATCGTTTACACGCCTCAGGTTTTCCCCGGAGCAGGTTCCGGGGCCTTCTCTTCGGCGGAAGGATCTGTTGGCTCAACCTCCCCGATTTTGCCTTCGAACAGGGCGCGGGTTTTAAAGGCGTTGACGGTCATGGCGATGGCCGCCACTTCTTTCAGTTCTTCGTTTGAGGCTCCGGCTTGCCCCGCAACTGCGAGGCCGAAATCCGTTCAGGGATCGCATCCGGCGGCCAGGGCAGCCCCCAGGGCAACCAGTTGTTTGGTTTTGTGGTTGAGGTGGCCGGGGGCCAGGGCGGCGTCCATGAAGGTTTGAAACTTGGCCAGTGGGTCACTCATCTCAATCTCCTCGTTGGGGTCAAGATCCCAACTTTCAGGGGCCGGTTCTTTTTTTAAGGTGACGCAAAACAGATCTCGAGGCAGGCTCCCTTCTTCCAGGCGTTTGATGTCCAGTATCTTATACCCTTTGGATAGCCTGCGGATTTTTCCCTCAGAAAAGAAATGAACGACGAAGTCACCGATTTCATACATCTCTTCCTGCAGATGGGTTCCCGAGCGAAAATGTTTATCAAAGCTGCTGCGAACCGAGTAGGCGGCCAATCCTCCAGGCTTGAGAATGCGGTGAGTTTCTTGCAGGATATAAGCAATTTCGACGGTGGAAAATTTCATGCAGAGCAACATGTGCGAGTAGCAGGCGTCGAAAGATGCGTCGGCGAACGGGAGTGGTTCGCGCAGATCATGGGCGAGTGCACGAATGTGTTTGGACAAATCAACCTTTGCGGCTTTTTCATTGACCTGCGAGACCGCAGCTTCAGAATAGTCCAGAGCGGTTACGTCAAAGCCGTTTTGAGCAAACAGAAAACTGTCCCGTCCCTGACCACAACCTAGTTCCAGCAGCGAGTTTACGCCTGACTGTCTGAAATGTTCCAGAGCATCCTGGGCGAACCGACTCGGCTCATCACCGAAGAACATCTCTGCCCTGGTAAAAACTTCATCCCAGT
Organism: Geothermobacter hydrogeniphilus; assembly: GCF_002093115.1. Classification (NCBI taxonomy): domain Bacteria; kingdom Pseudomonadati; phylum Thermodesulfobacteriota; class Desulfuromonadia; order Desulfuromonadales; family Geothermobacteraceae; genus Geothermobacter; species Geothermobacter hydrogeniphilus. Next base: position 33,388 of record NZ_NAAD01000007.1, read on the forward strand.
GAGCTCGTTGCTCGATATTTGCTTCAGGTTCAGGCTTCATTGCCTCTCCTTTTCCGGTACCCTCTCAAACAGCAGGCCATAATGATAGGGCGGCAGATCAACGAGGCCCGGTGGCAACAGTTGGAACCCGGCAGCTTCAGCCCAGACTTGACATTGCTCAGGTCGGGGACGAATCTCCATCGACGGGCCACGCGGTGTGGTTGGATCATAATTCCAGTGGATGATGGCCAGCCTGCCGTGCGGAGCCAGAATACGCAGAGCCTCATTCAGCAAGAGTTCGGGCTGCTCGGCATGCAGGATATTAAAAAGCATGACATAGTCGATACTGCTGTCGGCCAGCCCCGTTCCTTCTTTTATGAAGTCTCGTAACAAGGTCTGCAGGTTGTCAAGATTTGTCTGTTGCGCCTTTTGCGCGGTAACGGTGACCATCTCGGCATCGATGTCGATGGCGTAAACACGTCCAGAAATCATTTGTGCTGCAGGAATGGAAAAGGTCCCGTAGCCGCAACCGAATTCGACCACAGACCCTGCAGTTGATGACAGTCCGAGTTTTTCAAGAATCTTCTCAGGGTTGAAAAAGCCGGTCCATATTTCTTCATCTGGCATACCGCTTTCCCTGGTTTTCATCGGCCACCACCCTGCTCAAGAGCTTCTTTCAGCGCGTCCATACAGCACTCAATGATCTTGTAATTGATATCCTCCGGTCCTTTGTGAAAGTCATTGTCACCGGTGGCCATGGTGTTGGTCACATGCAGCAGTGAGGCAATTTCAACCTGCTTGACCTGAGCCAGAGCCAGCAGCGCCGCAGCCTCCATCTCCACGGTCTGTACCCCGGTGGCACGGTGCTGCTCGATCTGCGATGCGGTTTCCCGATAGGGCGCATCCGTGGTCCAGGTTGTTCCACGACAGACTGGCAAACCGCAGTTCTTCACATGACGAACCAGAATCTCGGGGAGAAAACCATCTGCTTCCACCGAGGGAGCGGGCGGCAGGTAGTGGTAGGATGTGCCTTCATCGCGAATTGCTCGGTCAGGAATCATCATATAGGGTGGTGACATTTGGGTACCGATTGATCCTGCGGAGCTGTAACCGATCAGGTGCCGGCAGCCGCAGGCGATCAACTGCTCACAGACCAGCACTGCAAAAGACGCCCCGACCGTGCCGCCGATCAGTCCCATTTCGAAACCGTCCTGTTCCAGAATCAGCAGCGATGTGTGAAAACAGGGCCAGTCTGGACTGGTGCTCGCGGCGAAACGTTTCTGCGCCACCGCAATCAGTTCGCCGTCGAAATCGAGAAGGCAGCAGGCCGGGATTTTTGCTTGCCTCTCCCCCTTCATCGAAGACGCCCGGGCAAGCAGCTTCTCCGGCAGGAAAACCGAGGGGTCGGCCGTCTGGTGGGAAAATATCGGGAGATTGCGCAACGTTTTTTCCGAAATGTTTTTCATCGGCCCGGCTCCGTCAGGGCTGCCCTGTTTCAGGTTTTTTCAATAAACGCCACATCCCCCTGAATCGCTTCAAACAGGCGCGGCTTGGCCAGGGAATAATAGGACATGCGACCGTCGGTGCGGTGGTTGAGCAGCCCCTGCTGGCGCAGCTGTTTCAGCTGCTGACTGGTCGCCGGCATGGAGAGGCCGAGGATGTGGGCGAGGTCGCAGACGCAGAGTTCTCCCTTGCCGAGGGCGAAGAGGATCTTCAGTCGGACGGGACTGCCGAGCAGTTTGTAAAATTCGGCCAGGTTCTGCAGTTCGGTCTCGGTGACCAGGGAATCCTGAATCTCCCTGATCAGTTCTTCATTGAAGCAGGTGACCTTGCAGGGTGTTTCGGCGGCGTCGGTTGGCTGCGGTTTTTTGCTCATCGGTTCAATATCTCGACTTCCCTGGCCTGCAGCAGGTATCCCGGTCCGGAGGGGGCCATTTCTCCGCTGACCACAACGTCGGTTTTCAGCTCAGGCAACTCTTTCTCCTGAGAATGCACCGTAACGAATTTTGTCGCACAGCTCAATTGCCCGCAACCACGATATTCGCGGATGTCGATCAGGACAAAGGTCTGCCGGGCAGGAGAAGTGCGGGCAACGATGCCCCGTACCTTGATCTCTCCACGATAGGCTCCGGGATCGGCGGCGACGCTGTTGACGTTCAGGGCGTCTTTCGGCGCCGATTTCTCGAACCAGCACCAGCCGGTCGACACTGAAATCGTACCTGCAATGGCCAGGAAAACCAGAGTCTTCATGGCACCCCTGGAATTTTTCATCTGTTTTCTCCCGTGGTATCCATGTTGCCCATCAATTGACCGTCACGGATGTAGATTCTATGTTGTGCCATCGCGGCCACGCTTTCCGAGTGGGTGACGATAACCACCGTTTTGCCCTGGTCATTGACCTGGCCAATCTGCTCCAGCAGCTCCTGCTCGGCACGGCTGTCGAGATTGCCGCTCGGCTCGTCCATCAGCAGAATCTCGGGGTCGTTGGCCAAGGCCCGGGCGATGGCCACCCGCTGTCGCTGTCCGCCGGAGAGCTGGTTCGGCCTGGCCCGCAGCTTGTCTCCCAGCCCGACCAGATTGAGCAGCTCAGCGGCCCGCTCCTGCTGTTCCTTTTTCGAGACCCCGGCCAGCATCATCGCCACCTGGACATTTTCCAGGGAGGTCAACACGGGAAGCAGGTTGAAGAACTGGAAAACGAAGCCTATTTTGCGTGCCCGGATCTCGGCCAACCGGTCGGCGGCAACGGACGTCAGCTCGACTTCGTCGAGCCACACCTTTCCCGAACTGGGGCGGTCGAGTCCGCCGAGCAGGTGCAGCAGGGTGCTCTTGCCATGGCCCGAGGGGCCCATGATACAGGCGAGACTGCCCCTGGGAATCTGCAGATTGACCTCCTGCAGGGCGACGGTGCGAAAACCTCTGTCGTAGACCTTGGACAGTTTTTCTGTGCGGATGATGGCGTTATTCATGGCTGATCGCCTCCACCGGGCTGAGCCTGCAGGCCTGGCGGGCCGGGTAGACACCGGCCAGGGCTGCGACCAGTACCGAGAAAAGCAACGATTTCAGGGTGATGCCGGCACTGAAAAACTGCACGCTCTGCCCGTTGCCGAGAAAGGCGGTGAATTCGTTCTGGCCGAGATAGGGGGCGGCAAAGTAGGAGAAGACGAATCCGATCACCACCCCGATGATCCCGCCCAGCAGGCCGTAGATTGCCGACTCATACAGAAACAGTGAGAAGATGGTGCGTTTCCTGGCACCGATCGCCTGCAGGATGCCGATCTCCCGGCGACGTTCGTAAATGGCGGTCATCATGGTGTTGACGATGCCGAAAAAGGAGGCCAGGATGGCGACCGCGGCAACCAGCTTGAGGGCGCTGCCGACACTCCCGACGATGGCCAGCACTGATTTCAGCAGTTGCTTGTCGGAGGAAACCGCGACGTTGGCCGTCTCCTGGATCTCGAGGATATAGCGGTCGATACGGGTGATGTCGTCCACCTTGACCGCGATGAAGGAGACCTTGTCACCGACCGCGTAGAGTTTCTGAGCGGTGGCAAGGTCCATGTAGATCGCCAGATCATCGCGGTTGCCGACGTCCTGCAGCATGCCGCTGATCGAGAATTCCCGCCCCCGAATCCTGAGGTCGTCTCCAGTTTTCAGCTTGAATTGCCGGGCAATTCCGGAGCCGATCACGACATGACTCGTATCCAGCAGATAGCGCCCCTGGGCGACCCGCCAGCCTTTGAACCGTTTCATCGCGGTCGGCAGGATACCGATCAGCGGGACCGGCTGATTGTTCAGAGCGGTGCGCTGGGTCAGGTAGGGGAAGGCGGTCAGTCCCTCGATGGCGGCGATTTTTTCGACATCGGCGTTGGGAATGGCCTCGGGCAGGGTCTCTCCGGTCAACACCGAAATCTGTTCATAGGCGCACCAACCGCGGGGCGTGACCACCAGGTTGGCACCCAGCACATCTGCCTGCTTGCGGATCTCGGTTTCCAGCCCGCTGCCGAGTGAGAGCAGGGTCACCAGCGAGGCGATCCCTACGGCGATAGCCGAGAGCGTGAAAAAGAAGCGGCTTTTGCGACGGATGATGTTTTTCCAGGTCAGTTTGAAATAGTTCAAAGAACATCTCCTCAAGCGGGCAGGATCGTCGTTGATGTTTTCATGTTTCCGAAAATATCAACATGAAGTAGGGTTGTCAAGGACGCCTTTTTGTGTCAGGTATTTGGGCAGCCACAGCCGTTATCACAACGGCCCTTGAGGTTTTGAGGCTTCACTGCACTGCCGGCGAAATCGATGGCGGAGAATGCCGAAAGATGAAGAGAAATCAACGGAAGGATTGATGCGGTCGCAGGGGGCTCCCTGGGCTCGCCTGACTGAATGAAGAAGGCGGAGGCCTTTTCAGATGAGGCCTCCGCCTTTTGTGAAATCGCTCAGGAGCTGCAACAGCCGTCCTTGTGTCCGCGTCGCGGGCGCAGGTTCCAGCCGATCAGGATCAGCAGCAGGATCGCTGAGGCGATTGCCAGGGGGGAGTCGCCGGTGGTTTCGACGGGGGCGATCCAGTCGCTGATGCTGATGCCGGTGACGGCGTAGAGTCGGTTGACCAGCCAGCCGAACAGCAGCGAGCAGACGGCGATACTGATCAGGTAGCGCAGGGTGGCGGCGCGGCCGAGCTGGCTGCCGACCACCGTCAGGGTGGCAGCATTGGTGGCCGGTCCGGCGAGCAGGAAGACCAGCGCCGCGCCCGGGGAGAGCCCCTTGAGCACCAGCGCGGCGGCGATCGGGGTGGAGGCGCTGGCACAGATGTAGAGCGGGATGCCGATGCCGAGCATCAGCAGCAGCGAGAACGGTTCGTTGGCGAAGAAGCGCTGAAACAGTTCTTCCGGGATCAGCGCCGAGAGCAGCCCGGCAACCAGGATGCCGAGCAGCAGCCACTTGCCGATGTCGCCGAGCAGATCACCGAAGGCGTAGCCGAGGCCGTGGCGCAGCCGGGCGGAAAGCGGCGGACGGGTGGTCGGTGCCGGGGAACCCCCGGCGTCTTTGTCCGGTCAGCCGCAGCCCGGCGGCAGGGGAGGAGCCTCCGGTTCCGGCGCTTCCGGCAGACGATTGATCCACAGGCCGGCGAAGATGGCGGTGAAAAAGGCCGCCAGCGGTCGCAGCAGGGTCATCAGCGGGTCGAGCAGCGCCCAGGTGATAGCCATCGAATCGACCCCGGTTTCCGGGACCGAAATCAGGAAGGAGGCGGTCGCTCCCTTGCTCGCGCCCTGCTTGCGCAGCCCGATAGCGGCCGGAATCACCCCGCAGGAACAGAGCGGCAGCGGGATGCCGAACAGCGAGGCCTTGATCACCGAACCGGCACCGTTGTGACCGAGATGGCGGGCGACGGCGTCATCCGGGATCAGCGCCTTGAGCAGTCCGGCGGCGAAAAAACCGAACAGCACGTAAGGGGCGGATTCGAGCAGGATTCGCCAGCATTCAGAGAGAACGTCAAGCAGGATGGCCATCATCTCCGGCAACTTTCGATATGCGCGCGCATGTCGGCCATCACCTGGCGGATGTGGTCGTCATCGAGCTGGTAGTAGACAATTTTTCCTTCACGGCGAAAACGCACCACGCCCTGGCCCCGCAGCAGCCGCAACTGATGGGAGACCGCCGAGATGCTGACGGCGAGCAGCGCCGCCAAGTCACAGACGCAGAGTTCCTCCGCCGCCAGGGCGTGCAGGATTTTCAGTCGGGTCGGGTCGCCGAGCAGCTTGAAAGTCGCGGCGACCTCGGCGAGAACCGGCGGGTCGGGCAGCTGGTTCTCGGCACTGGCGATACGTTGTCGGTCAACGATGGTGACCTGGCAGATATCGGAATCCATTTCTCCTCACAGTTGAGCAAGTGTTCAAATGACGTTTTCAGTCTGCCCCTTTTGACGCGTCCTGTCAAGGGGAGGGGTATTCAGGAACTGCTGGTGTCGGGATGGGGGGCTGAATCCGGCGGATGGTGCAGTTCAGTATGAATCGCGGTTGCCAGCTGCTGCAGGTTGAGAGGTTTTTTCAGAAACAGCCCGGCTCCGAGACGTTGCGCCTCCCTGACATCATTCGTTTCAGCCTGACCGCTGACGATGAGGGTCTTCTGGTCGGGGTGCAGGGAGATAACGCGCCGATAGGTCTCAAGGCCGCTCAGGCCGGAAGGCATAACCATGTCCAGCAGCAGCAGGTCGACCTTTCGCCGGGAGAGGATCTCCAGGGCGTCTTCCCCGCTGCCGGCCTCAAGTACCTGGTAGCCCAGGGAACGGAGCATGTCACAGATGACCGAACGGGGGCCGCTTTCATCGTCGAGGACCATGATCGAGGCGCCGTTTCCCTGCGCCCGCGGCAGCGGGGCGTCCTGTTCGGTCAGCAGCGGGGTTTCCAGGACGCTGGCCGGAAGATAGATATCGAAAACGGAACCCGGCTGGTTGGTGTACAGGTCGATGTAGCCGCGGTGGTCATGGATGATCGACCAGCAGACGGCCAGGCCGAGGCCGGTGCCGCTGCGGCCGAGCCCTTTTTTCGAAAAGAAAGGGTCAAAAACCTGTCCCATGATATCCGGATCGATGCCGCTGCCGGTATCACTGATGCGCAGGCGGACATATTTCCCCGGGGGAACGGTTTCATAGCCTTTGTGGGGTTCGGTCAGTGAATGTGTCGCGGTGCTGACGGTAATCTGTCCCTGTCGGTCACAGGCTTCCATGGCGTTGATGATCAGGTTCATGACCACCTTGCGCAGATGAGAGCCGGTGCCGATGACAGCCGGCAGGCAGAATTCGAGTTCGGTGGAGAGGTCAACCCCGTGGTGCCGGCAAAGTTCCTGATATTCGGGAGAGTCGAGGTATTCTTCAATAATCCGGTTGAGATCGACGATTTCGCGGCTGGCGGCACTGTTGCGGGAGAGGGCCTGCATGTCGGCGACAACATCGGCGATACGGCGGCCGGCATCGCGAATATCCGCCAGTTGTTCCCGTTGCCGGGGGGTGAGATTGTCGTCTTCGAGCAACAGGTCGGGAAGAGCGACGATACCCATCAGCATATTGTTCAGATCATGGGCCACGCCACCGGCAAGCAGGCCGATGGCCTCCATTTTTTTCGCCTGGTGAAGTTCTTCGGCCATGCTGCGCAGCGATTCCTCGTCTTGCAGCTGTCGGCGCAGGCTCTGCTGGATGGAGCGGTCCTGGCGGGCCAGAACGCGCGCCTGCAGAAGATGAAACAACAGCAGAAAGAAGGTCAGCAGGCCGAGCCCGCTGAGAACCAGCGGGGTATGATCATTGGTTTCGCGGCTGACGGTGTAGCCGAGCAGGGCGACGGTCCGGCCGTCGAAATCCCGTACCGGATAGGTGATGTCGAGCGCCCCGACATCGCGGTAGTCTTCATCGAGAAAGATGATTTTTCCGGAAGAGAGGGCTTCGAGATCTTCTTCTCGGGCGGGTTTGCCGACCCGGATCGGCAGGCTGCTGGCAATGTGTCGGTAGCGACCGTCCGCGGCTTTGGCGATGACGCTGAGGCGGACAATGCGTGGATCACTCTGAACCAGTTTGTCAATCCGTTTCTGAATCTGGTCGACCTGGCGCTTCGAGCCGCCATGCAGTATATCGGCGATGGCGACCTCCAGAACCCGGCAGCGATTGAGGGCCTCAAAGCGGAATCGTCGTTCTTCGGTCTGCCGCATGGTGAACAGCGACCAGCCGACAAAGATCAGCAGGCAGACCAGAACCGTGATCTGAAACAGACTTTGCAGCAGGTACGGTCGATTGCTGTCGGTGCGTGAACTGCCCATGAAGTCTCTTTCCGGGAGGTTTTTCTGTGCCGACCTCGAGTTTTCGGGAGTATATAATATGAATATAGATATGTCGACTTTTGTCACGCACCTGAATCAGTGAGTTCCTGTTGGATGGAGAGTGCAGGTACCTGGTCTGGATGAGATTTTCAAAAATCTGAAGCGCACCCATGGTACCCTGTACCCCATAAAACTTCGTAAGATTGCGCCGGGATTTGGCGAGTCGGCTCCCGGCCGTTCGTTGGCATGCTGTTTGCTTTATTAAGCGCCCCCGAAGCGTCCGATAATTTCTGAACCGAAATGAATTTACGTTTGAGTCGATTGTTTCAACAACTGAACTGGCTGGTGTTTTTCGCCTACCTGCTGTTCGGCCTTGGCGGCGGCGTTGCCGTTGCCTGCTGCCCGACAGCAACGTCGGTTTGTGCCGGGCACGCCACTGCAGAGGTTGCGGAGGCCTGTCTGATGGTGATCGCCGAAGAGGCGGGAACTTGCCACACGTGCTGTCATTCCCGCCAGCCGGTCGGTCTCGATAATGTTCACCTGACGTCCTTTCCGTCGTCATCCCCAGTTGACGATGGAGCGGGGCCTCCGCTTTTCTCCCCCCGGGAAATATCGTCCGCGCCTGTCCCGGTGACGGAATTTTTTCTTCGCCATGTCACCCGGCAGCCGAATTCTGTCCTTGCCTCTCTGGGTACCGTCGTTCTTCTGATTTAAGTCGTTTCGAAAAGCCCCGTCCAGAATTCGTGGGTTTCTGTTGGATGGAGAATGCAAGTGCTTGGTCTGAAAGAGCTTCCCAAAAATCATCAGCGAACCTGTGGGTGCGCTTCAGATTTTTGGGAAGCTCAGGCAGATCAATGACTTGTGCTGTCCGCCGACGAGGGACTCACTGATTCGGGCTCGTTTTATTTTCCCGGTTTTTAGAAATATCAGGGCGCGAATCTGTTGTCGCGATTCACGTCCGCCAGGCTTTATTCAGGAGCGATTTCCGTGACCAACAAACAAGACCAGTCTTTTCTGGAGATCATCTGGGACTTTTTCTGTTCTCTGAAACTCGCCATCACCACTCTGATCCTGCTGGCGCTCACCTCCATTATCGGTACGGTGGTGCAGCAGGGGAAACCCGCCCAGGAATACATTCAGGAGTATGGTGAGAGGGTCTACCGGGTTTTTGTCGCTCTCGATTTTGTCGACATGTACCATTCCTGGTGGTTTCTGACCCTGCTCAATATCTTCGCCATCAATCTGATCTGCTGTTCCATCAAGCGGTTGCCGCGCATTCTCAAGCTGGTGAAGCATCCCGTTCTGACGCCCGATGAAAAACACTATCGGCGTTTCGCCAACCGTGACGAGTTCACGGTTCCGGTGGCCGTTGACCGGGCTGGCGACCGGCTGGCCGTTTTTATGCGCAAACACTTTGCCGCCCCGGTGGTTACCGCCAGGGATGGCCGCACCCATCTCTTCGCGCAGAAAATGGCCTGGGCCCGGTTCGGTGTCTACGTGGTTCATCTCTCCATCCTGATCATTTTTGCCGGAGCCATTATCGGCAGCGTCTGGGGATACAAGGCCTATGTCAATATCGCCGAGGGAACCAGCACCGACAAGGTCTGGCCGCGCGACAGCCAAAACCCGATCGCGATCGGGTTCGAGGTTCGCTGCGACAATTTCGAAGTGACCTACTATCCCGGCACCCGTCGTCCCAAGGAGTTCACCAGCGATCTGGTGGTGCTTGAAGGTGGGCGGGAAGTATTGAAAAAGACCATTGAGGTGAATGATCCGCTGAGTTACCGTGGGTTGACCTTCTACCAGTCGAGTTACGGGCCCGCCGGAGAGCCGGTTTTCAAGCTGACCGTCACCGAACGGAGCAGCGGCAGGAAGCTGAAGTTCGAAGCGCAGCGCGGCGAACATATCGCCCTGCCGGACGGCAGTTCCTTCGCCGTCTCCGACTATACCGACAGCTACAAGAGTTTCGGACCGGCGATCCAGATGCATCTCAACGACAAGACGGGAAAACACGGCAATGCCTTCGTGGTGTTTCAGCGGTTTCCGGAGTTTGATGCCCAGCGCGGGGGGGCGTATTCCTTTGCCGTGGACAGTTTTGAACAACAATTTTATACCGGTCTGCAGGTAGCCAAAGACCCGGGGGTGTGGGTGGTCTGGACTGGCTGTTTCCTGTTGGTTGCCGGATGTTTTTCCGCTTTCTTTCTCTCCCACCGGCGCATCTGGCTGACCATCGAACCGGCCGGGGACGGCAGCCTGGTCAGGGTCGCCGGCAACGCTCATCGCAATCAGCCGGCCTTTGAAATCTTCTTCGAGGACTTCAAGTCCCGGCTCAAGGAGGAACTGACCGGACGACAGACTCCGGAGTCATCTCCGTTGCCGGCTGTCGAAGCGAACACCTGATTCCGGGAACACTTAAGGGAGATCCTCATGCTCAGTATCAAGCTTTTCAATGTCACCACCATCGCCTATTTCGGCGCTATGCTCGCCTTCATCTCCTACCTGGTGATCCGCAACCGGACCGTTGCCCTGGTCGCCAACATCTGTTGTTACGTCGGTTTCGCCCTGCATACCGCGGCCATCGGTATGCGCTGGTACGAGTCGTACCAGATTCTGGGCGGAGACGGCCGCGCGCCGCTCTCCAACCTCTACGAATCGGTGGTCTTTTTTGCCTGGACCATCCTGCTGATCTATATCCTCATCGACCTGAAATACCGGCAGCGGGCGATCGGTGCTTTCGTGCTGCCGTTCGCGTTTTTCGGCATGATCTGGGGGCAGCTTTATCTCAGCGACGCCATCGATCCGCTGGTTCCGGCGTTGCAGAGCAACTGGCTGACCTATCACGTGATCACCTGTTTTCTCGGCTACGCCGCCTTTGCCGTGGCCTGCGGGGTGTCGATCATGTACCTGATCAAGGCGCGCAAGGGCCGGGATGACGGTGAAGACCGGGATGACGGCGGGGTGCTGGCGCTCTTCCCGAGCACCCGGGTGCTGGATGACATCAACTACAAGGCGATCATGATCGGGTTCCCGCTGCTTTCCCTCGGCATCATCACCGGTGCCGCCTGGGCCAACTACGCCTGGGGCACCTACTGGAGCTGGGACCCCAAGGAAACCTGGAGCCTGATCGTCTGGTTCGTCTACGCGGCCTTCCTGCACGCTCGTTTCACCCGTGGCTGGGTCGGCAGAAAGGCCGCCTGGCTGTCGGTGTTCGGTTTCGCCGCCACCATCTTCTGCTACCTGGGGGTCAACCTGGTGCTGTCGGGACTGCATTCTTACGGTGGCGGTTGATAAAGGTGACCCTGTAGGTTATTGTTTATGGCTTGGATCCACGGATTCAGGCATGAATCAATTTTCAAAGGTCGTGGAATGGTTCGTATAGCAGTCAGAAAATTTGCCAGCTGGTTTGCGTTGTTCACCTACCTGTTGCTCTGGCACGGGTTGGCCCATGGCGTGGTCCTCTGTATGGATGCGGATGGGCGCAGTCATCTTGAAGTTCATTCTGTGGGCAGCTGTTCCGAAGGTTCGTCGTCGACAGGCGGTCGGGAGGATTCATCGGCCCGGCTGAAGATCAAGAGCCTCTGTGAGGACTATGCTCCGGACATCCTGGCCTACAAGCGGTCACCAGCACCGGTCAGCGTACTTGCTCCGCCGGCGGTGTCCTCTCCGTTCTTCGTGTGGCCCGAACAGAAGATTTTCCCGCCGGTTGCGGCGGCGGGAAGGTATCTGCAACCGACCGGGCCTCCCCGGGTTGCATTGACGGCTCTGAAAACGACCATCCTGCGGTATTGATTTATCCCACCCCTGCTTCATTCGATGCCGGGTTTCCGCCGTTGCAGCTGCTTCGGTCGGAACCCTGGTTTAAGATTTCTTCATAGAAAAAAATTCAACAGCGCCTTTACGGCGGCATAGTGCCGTGCTGCGGGCGCCGCAAAACCGTCTCCTCCGGAATCCCGGAGAGGGGACGTGACAGGAGCAATGACATGTTTTTACGCAGTCTTGTTTCCCTGGGAGTGGTTTGTCTCGGTTTCATTTTTTCCGTACCGGTTCTGGCCGGTGAACCGGGCTCGAAGCCGAATTCCCTGGGAAAAAACTATCCGGTCTTTGAGATCCCCCGGGAAAAACGTGACAACCGGCAGGGGGCTGATGTGCCCGCTACGGTCGGGGATCTCAGCCTCAGCCAGGCGCTGCGGCTGACTATGCGCTACAACCCGAAACTGGCTTCCGCCGCCTGGAATTCCGAGGCCGGTGCCGGACGGGAACTCCAGGCCGGATTGTTGCCGAACCCGGATTTTTCGATCGAGATGGAGAATTTTGCCGGGGAGGATGAGATGAGCGGCTACGATGCCGCCGAAACAACCTTCTCCATCAGTCAACTGCTGGAACTGGGGGGCAAGCGCGACAAGCGAAAGCAGGTTGCCCGGCTGGGAAAAGAGTTGCTCGACTGGGATCGGGAAGCGATTCGCCTGGATGTGTTCACCGCGGCCACCAAGGCCTATATCGGGGTGGTTGCGGCTCAGCAGCGGGTGGCGCAGGCCGATGTGCTGGCGGAATTGGCCAATGCTGTCCGGCGTGCCGTGCGTGAACGGGTCGAGGCCGGCAAGGTTTCGCCGCTGGAGTTGACCCGGGCCGGGGTCGAGTATTCCGCGGCGCGGTTGAACAGTGCCAAGGCCCGGCGAACCCTGGAGGCGGCACGCAAGACGCTGGTCTCCTTCTGGGGGGCCACCAGGGCCGAGTTCGGCAAAGCGAGCGGTGATCTGAAAGTCGCACCCGGATTGCCGCCCTTCGAACAGCTTCTGCGCGCCATCGATAACAACCCCGACCTGGCGCGCTGGCAGACCGAGCTGGAGCAGAGACGGTCGGAACGGCGTCTGGCGGATGCCGGGGCGGTGCCGGATCTCACCGTCATGGTCGGTGTGCGGAATTTCCAGGACACCGGAGACAATGCGCTGGTGGCCGAACTGGCGATCCCCCTGCCGTTGTTTGATCGTAACCAGGGGGGGCGGAAAGAGGCGACGGCGAGTTACTACCGTGCCCGACACCAGTGGCAGGAGGCGAAAAACAGGATCGAGACGGAACTGTCCATCGCCTATCAGCAGCTTCGGAGTGCCTATGATGAGTTGCGGGTCCTGAAAAAGGAGCTGCTCCCCGGAGCTGAGCAGGCCTTCGAAGCGGCCAATTTCGGTTACCGCGAGGGCAAGTTCGGTTTTCTGCAAGTCGTTGACTCTCAGCGCACCCTGTTTGAAGTGCGCGGGCAGTATGTGGATGCCCTGGCGAACTACAATACCGCCCGGGCCGATATTGAGCGTTTGATTGCCAGCCCGCTGGCGGACTTTTCATCTGAACCCGAAAAACAGGATTGAGGATACAGAACATGAAAAACAGCAAACGGAACAAGTTTTATATTTTGCCGGCGGCGCTGTCGCTGGTGCTGGTCCTTGCTGCCGGTCTGCCCGCTACGGTAACGGCCGGAGAACAGGGCAAGAAATCGGCTCATGCCGGGGAAGAATCTGAAGGCGGTCACGAGGAAGGTGTCGTCCGCCTGTCCGCTGCCGAGCTGAAAGAGTTCGGAATCGTTGTCAGGGAAGCCGGACCCGGTCGCCTGGACACCTTTGTCGACCTGCCGGGAGAGATTGTCATCAATGCCGACCGGCAGGCGCACGTGGTGCCTCGGGTGCCGGGAATTGTCCGCGAGGTTCGCAAGAAGCTCGGCGACCAGGTCAAGGGTGGAGAGGTGATGGCAGTGCTGGAAAGTCGGGAGCTGGCCGACGCCAAGGCTGAATACCTGGCGGCCCGGGAACGCCTGGCCCTGGCCGAGGCCAACTTCAATCGTGAGGAACGACTCTGGAAAAAGAAGGTTTCGGCGGAGCAGGAGTATCTCGATGCCAAGCAGGCTTTTGCCGAAGCGCGGATCAATCTGCGTTCGGCCGAGCAAAAGCTGCATGCCCTGGGGTTCAGTGAGGACTATCTCAAGCAGTTGCCGGAGCACCTGGACCAGACCTATACCCGTTATGAAATGCGGGCCCCGTTCAGCGGTGCGGTGATCCAGAAGCATATTACCCTGGGAGAGGCCCTGAACGGTTCTTCCGAGGCGTTCGTTGTTGCTGACCTGGGTACGGTCTGGGTCGACATCAACGTCTACCAGAAGGACCTGGTCAAGATTCACAAGGGACAGAAGGTGGTGATTGAGATCGGCCACGACATTGCCCCGGTGAGTGGAACCCTTTCCTATGTCGGACCGCTGGTCGGAGAGGAGACCCGGACCGCCCTGGCCCGTGCGGAGTTGCCTAATCCGCAGGGGGATCTGCGGCCCGGAATGTTCATCACCGCCCGGGTGGCGGTCGGCAGCGTGGATGTGCCCCTGCTGGTGCCGAAGACCGCGTTGCAGACCCTGGAAGGGAAAACCGTGGTGTTTGTACTGGATGAAGATGGTTTCGAACCGCGGCCGGTGACTGTCGGCAGGGAAAACGGCCTGCAGGTGGAGATCAAGGATGGTCTGAAGCCCGGCGAAAAGTATGCCAGTACCGGAGCTTTTACTCTCAAAGCACAGCTTTCCAAGGGCGCTTTTGGTGGCGGTCATGGACATTAGGCGGGAGGTGCCATCATGGAAAAACTGATACGTCTGGTACTGCAGAGCCGTCTGCTGATGTGTGTTCTGGGAGTGCTGGTGCTCGGCGCGGGCTGGTTCAGCTACAATCGCCTGCCGGTCGACGCCTTCCCCGATGTCACGCCGGCGCTGGTTCAGGTCTTCACCGAAACCGAGGGCCTGGCCCCGGAAGAGGTGGAAAAATATGTCACCTACCCGGTTGAAGTGGCGATGAACGGCTTGCCGAATCTCAAGGAGATCCGTTCAGTTTCCAACTTCGGCCTGTCGGTGATCAACATCTACTTCGAGGACGGAACCGATATCTATTTTGCCCGTCAGCTGGTCGGCGAGCGGCTGCAGCTGGCCCGAGAGGAGATTCCCGAGGGATTCGGCGAGCCGGAGATGGGGCCGATCACCACCGGCCTGGGGCAGATCCTCTTCTACGTGGTCGAGGATGAGACCGGCAAGCGCAGCTCGGAGGAGATGCGCGAAATCCAGGACTGGTTGATCAAGTTCAACATCCAGACCGTGCCGGGGGTGACGGAAGTTCTCTCTCTCGGCGGCGAGGTCAAGCAGTTCCAGGTGCAGATCCGCGCCGCGGACCTGCTGCGCTATGACCTGACACTCAATGAGGTGGTCGAAACCATCCGCGCCAACAATTCCAATGTCGGCGCCCAGTTCCTGGTCAAGAATTCCGAGGAATACATCGTCCGCTCGGTCGGTCTGGCGGAGAAGCTTGACGACCTGGAAAAGATCGTGCTCAAGGTCAAGGACGGCACCCCGATCTATCTCGACCAGGTCGCCGATATCGTTATCGGCGGGGAGATCCGTCGCGGCCTGGCCACCATGGACGGTAAGGGCGAGGCGATTGTCGGTATGGTCCTCAAGCTGATCGGCACCAACACCTCGCAGGTGATCAGCGATGTCAAGGCCAAGATCGAAAAAGTCAACCGGGTGCTTCCCGAGGGGATTAAAATCGTTCCCTATTATGACCAGGCCACCCTGGTGGCGAAATGCGTCAACACCGTCACCAAGGCCCTGCTGGAGGCGGTTGTCCTGATCGTCTTCATTCAGTTGCTGATGCTCGGCGGTGTCCGGCCGAGCGTGGTGGTGCTGGCCTCGATCCCCTTTTCGCTGGCCTTCGCCTTCTTCCTGATGAACTATTTCGGGGTTTCGGCCAACCTGATGTCGCTTGGCGGACTGGCTATCGCGCTCGGTCTGCTGGTCGATGGTTCGGTGGTCATGATCGAGAACGTCGACCGCCATATTCATACCGCCGACCCGGACGAGTCGATGCTGCAGATCGTGTTGCGGGCCAGCGCTGAAGTGGCTCGGCCGATCATCTTTTCGCTGCTGATCATCGTTATCGTCTTCCTGCCGTTGTTCACTCTGCAGGGGGTTGAGGGCAAAACCTTCCGGCCGCTGGCACAGACCATGGCGTTTGCCATCTTTGGTTCGCTGGTCTTTACCGTGCTGCTGGCACCGGTGCTCAGCAGCCTGCTGATGCGCCGGCCGAAGAAAACCGGTGAGCACCGGGAACTGCTGGTGGTGCGCTGGATGCTGGCGGCTTATCGGCCCGCGGTCAGCCTGTTTGTTCGCCGGCCGGTCATCCCCATCGCTCTATCGGTCGGATTACTGGTGGTCGGCATTTTTCTCTTCTCCCTGCTCGGCTCGGAATTTGTTCCGCGTCTCAATGAGGGAGACCTGCTGATCCGGGCGACCATGGCGCCATCAATTTCGCTCGATGAAGCCAGTGCCAACATGGGGCGTTTCGAACGGCGGCTGATGGAGAAGTTTCCCGAAGTGACCCGGATCGTGACCCGCGTCGGGCGCGGCGAGGTCGGGGCCCATGCCGACCCGGTCAACAATTCCGAGTCGTTTGTTGCCCTGAAACCGCAGGATGAATGGACTTCGGCGGAGACTCCGGATGAACTCTATGCCGCGATCGGGAAATTTCTGGAAGATTTCCCCGGGGCGCAGTTCAACGTCACCCAGCCGATTGCCGCCGCCGTGGACGAGCTTCTGACCGGAACCAAGGCGGCCCTGGCGATCAAGATCTTCGGCGACGACATGGAGGTTCTCAAGCAGAAAGCCGCCGAGATCGAGGCGGTCATTCGCGAGGTGCCCGGCGCCGCCGATGTCCAGAAGGACCAGGTCACCGGCACGCCGCAGTTGTTGATCCGCATCGACCGGAAGGCTATTTCCCGTTACGGGATCAATGTCGAGGATGTGCAGAGCGTGATCCGGACAGCGGTCGGTGGCGAACAGGCGGGGCAGATCTTCGAGGGGATCCGGAGGTTCGATATTTATGTGCGTTATGCACCACAGAGCCGCGGCAGCTCCGAGGCGATCCGCCATATTCTGATCTCAGCTCCTGGCGGGATCAAGGTGCCTCTCGACCAGCTGGCGCAGATCGAGGAAATCGTCGGTCCGCGACAGATCACCCGTGAGAACAATCAGCGCTTCATTACCGTCCAGTGCAATGTCCGCGGACGGGATATCGGCTCATTCGTTGCCGCCGGGCAGCAGGCCCTGGCTGAAAAGGTGAAACTCCCGCCGGGCTACCTGGTGAACTGGGGCGGCCAGTTCGAGTTGCAGCAGGAGGCCAACAAGCGCCTGGCGCTGGTGGTGCCGGTGACACTGCTGATTGTTTTCCTGCTGCTCTATTCGACGTTCAATTCGTTACGCAACTCGCTGCTTATTTTTCTCAATATTCCGCTGGCGCTGGTGGGCGGGGTGATCGGGCTCTGGCTGACCGGCCAGAACCTGTCGGTTCCGTCTTCGGTCGGGTTCATTGCCCTGTTCGGGATCGCGCTCGCCAACGGCATGGTCCTGGTGACCTATATCAACCAGCTGCTGCAGGACGGGGTTCCGGTCATGCAGGCGGCGATTGACGGTGCCTGCATGCGTTTGCGGCCAGTCATCATGACGGCTGCCGCCGCTGGTCTCGGCCTGGTGCCGATGGCCCTCGCCTCGGGGACCGGCAGCGAAGTTCAGCGACCGCTGGCGACCGTCGTTATCGGTGGGCTGGTGACCTCGACCCTGTTGACCCTGCTGGTTATCCCGGCCCTGTATAAATGGTTTTCTGTCAAGGTTGAAAAGGAGGCTCCATGAAAGAGATTCGTGCCTATATCAAACGTCACAAGTTGTCCGAAGTAACCCGGGCTCTGCACAAGGTGCCCGGCTTGACCGGCTTGACCATCGTCGAGACCAAGGGCGTCGGTGTCGGCTGGAAGAAAGGTGGCGGAAAAGATGGCCTGGTCAGTTACCAGCCGGGACTGAAGCTGGAAATCCTCTGCTGCGATGCCCTGGTTGAAGAGGTGGTCGCCCTGATTGAAAGGGCGGCCCATACCGGGCTCAAGGGAGATGGTAAAATCTATGTGAGTACCATCGACATGGCGGTTCGTATCAGTACCGGTGAGCGGGGCGGGGGGGCCGTTTAGTACCATGTAACCCATAATCTTTCGCATCTTGCTGGTTATTTTCCGCGTCAGCTGCGTTGCGCTTCACCGCTGCATAGCTACGGCTATGCAGCGGTGAAGCGCGCCTTGTCGACACGGAAAATCCCGGCGCAATATTGCGAAATCCCATGAGTTACAGGGTACTGGCCGGCTGATGAAAAACATTCATCTGCGGCGTCGCCCGTAACCCCGCGGCAACGGCGTGCCTTTCCGGCCCGTCTTGTCCCGTGGGGTTACGGGCAACCTGCACAACCTGGGGCATTTCACATCCTTCCCACGAAGGGTGCTGAAGGAGGTCCGTGAGTATGGATCACGATAAGGCAGGAGTCAAAGCGATCCTTTGTGGCCTGGTGGTTGTCCTTTCGGGATGGTCTGTCGCCCACGCGGACGTGTTCCGCTGTCGTGCCCGGAACGGCACGATGATTTTCACCAATGATCCGGCCCGGATTCCCCGGGAATGCCGGCCGCTCGCTGCGGGGGAGGCTCCGCGGGCCGGTTTCAGCGTGGTGCCGTCCTCCGGGAGGCCCATTTCAC
Organism: Geothermobacter hydrogeniphilus; assembly: GCF_002093115.1. Classification (NCBI taxonomy): domain Bacteria; kingdom Pseudomonadati; phylum Thermodesulfobacteriota; class Desulfuromonadia; order Desulfuromonadales; family Geothermobacteraceae; genus Geothermobacter; species Geothermobacter hydrogeniphilus. The sequence continues at coordinate 51,739 of NZ_NAAD01000007.1, forward strand.
GTCCGGTTGTTGCTGTGGGGGAATCTCCCCGCAAGATCAGGCAGGAACTGCAGCAGCGGGCCCGCAGGCTGGTAGAGGAGTACCGCCAGGCATTAAAAGAACGGGCGGCAGCGGGGCGCTCGTCGGGGCGACGGCTTGCGATGAGAAAAATAGTCGAGCTTAAAAAACAGCGGGACAGTTTCCGCGGCGAGGTGGACAAGGCGCCAATTTCCCTGCGGGCCCGACGTGAAATCGAGGATATCCTGGTGTCCATACCACCATCATGATTCAGGGGGTGACATGGGCGGGGAGCCTTGTCCTGCCCGGTGCCGTCCAGGTTCCCGCGAGCTCGCGGAGGAGGAACGATGAAAAAATTTCCACTGATGCTCGGGCTGTTTCTGCTGTCGGGCTGTGCCGTCGGTAATGGCCCGACTCAACGCCGGGATCTGAGGATTGTCATTCAGGGTGCCGGAGCCGTGCAGGTCCAGAAGGTTACCGTAGCCGCGGAGGACCGGGGTGCTGTCGTCTCCGGCCAACTCCGCAAACTGTACCAGTTCAAGTTGCCCGGCCATGTTGATGTGCGGGTGTGTCAGCCGGACGGATCGGTCGAGACGGCGCGGGGGACTGTCCGTGATTATGCCGCTCGTCGCCGCGGAACGAGAATCGCGAGTTTTACCGCTCATCTCAAGGTCAACCCCCCGACCGGGTCTTCGGTGCAGGTCCGGTACCACGCCGCGGGTGATGACTCGGGCCACGATCTCACCTGCGCATCCTGAGGCACGGGTGAGAATGAAGATGTTTCGAAGACAGCCCCTCGATCGCCTGTAAATCGTACGACAGTTTCAACTCTTCCCAATGTCACCTGAAGCAGTGAGTCCCTTGTCGGCGGACAGATCAAGCACTTGCACTTCCTGTCCAACAGGAACTCACTGATTCAGGTGTTTCTGATCCGTCCCGACGGCCTGCCGACCGGGTCGCGATCTCTTTCCCCCGCTTCAATCCCGTTCGGACCAGAATCTCCGCTCATCAAGAAGCAGTTTTCGGGGTCAGATCCTCTGCGCCCGGGGGCTTGACGTCGCTGTAGTTTTCCCGTCGCCAGCGAAACGGCAGGTCGATGATGGTGCCGGGGGTGTCGATGGCGTACAGGGCGCGGAAGGTCTCGAAGAGAACGGCCCGCTGCTGGGAGATATTGCCCGGCTCGCCGAGGGGATGGCCGAAAGGCCACTTGAGAAAGACGCTGCGCGGCGGGCGCACCTTGGCGGTGTAGTCGCGGACAATGGAGATGCCGATAGTGGGGATGCCGGCACGCTCGATTTCTCTCTGGATCAGTCCCACGGACTGATTGCAGATTCCTCAGGCGGGGGTTAAAAGGACCAGGTCGACCTCATCGGCGCAGAGCTTTCCGGCGACTTCGCGGGCGCTTTTTTCAATCAGGGTCGGAATGTGGCGACCGTCGATATGCCCCATGAAACCGAAATGCCGCCGGTTGAGGCTGCCGAGCAATTTTTCATCAACCAGCTCCCGCAGCCGTTCAAGGGGCAGGACGATATTCAGATCCTTTTCGGCGTCGGAGTGATCATAGTAGTCGTGAGTGATGCGATAGGCGCCGGGCAGGGTCTCGCCGGTCAGCTCACGCCAGCTCGGGTCGCCGTCGGAATCGCGCATGTCAAAGGGTGTCTGGTCGGGATGATGAACGCCGGCGGTGGTGACCAGCGCCAGCCGACAATCACGCAACGGTTTGCTGACCGCTGTCCAGGGAATTTCTCCTTCGCTTTCCCAGGGGCGGTAGTTGTCGATGAAGCCCTTGGCCAGGTGCGGAAAACGGGTTATCAGACGAGCGATCAGGCGGTTTCTCAGGCGTTGCAGGCTGCTCATGTGTTCCTCCGTGAGTGGTTGCTGAGGTCGGGGTTTCGGGTAAGATAGCATATTCGGACGCAGAAAAAGGTTGGCACGCATTCATAATGAGACACACATACGATTTTTCTTGACCGGAATTCCAAAAGTCATATATATATTTTTTTGAATATTAAACAAGGAGAAGGACTGATGAAGCTCTGGTTGACCGGATTCAGTATGAAATACCCCCGCCTGGTGCTGCTGCTGGTGCTGGCGGTGACCGTCGTTTTCGGCTGGCAGTTTCCCAAGGTCAAGTTCGACAACGACCCGGAGAACATGCTTGATGCTCACGAGGCGGTGCGGGTTTTTCATCACCAGGTGAAGGAAAAGTTCAGTCTCTACGATTTCGTCATTGTCGGTGTCAGCAATGAACAGGATGCCGATGGTATTTTCAATGTCGGCACTCTTGATCGCATCGATCGCCTGACCAAACAGCTGCTCAGCCTGCATCGTACCGCCGACGGCGCGGTGGCGGTGCGCAACCCCGACGGTAGCGACCGGATTCTCGATCTGACCCCGAAAAGCGGCTGGCAGCGCGGTCTGAATGTCGCTTTCCAGCATGACCCCAACCGTCTTTTTACCGCCGACGGGAAAAGTGCGCTGATCGGCCGCGAGCTGATCAGCCCGAGCGTGGTGGACAATCTCAAGCAGGCCGAGTTCGGCTCCCTCAAGCTTGAGTACCTGATGGAACATCCGCCCACCACCAGGGCGGAAGCCCTGCAGATCCGTGATGACGCGATGGGCAACCCCCTCTACAAGGGAACCCTGGTGGCCGAAGACGGCAAGGCGATCTGCCTCTACCTGCCGATTCGTGACAAGACCTTCAGCTACAATGTCGCCAACCTGGTGCGGGCGCTGACCGCCGACTGGCCGGAGAGTGACCAGGTTCACATTACCGGACTGCCGGTGGCTGAAGACACCTTCGGGGTCGAGATGCTGGTGCAGATGGCGACCTCGGCACCGCTGGCGATGCTGGCGATTTTCCTGCTGCTGTGGATCTTCTTCCGCCGGGTACGGATCATCATCGCTCCGCTGATGGTGGCGATGGTCAGCGTCATCTGGGCGATGGGCCTGCTGATCGGTCTCGGCTATGACGTGCATATCATGAGTTCGATGATCGCCATCTTCCTGATGCCGATCGCGGTCGCCGACTCGGTACACATGCTGAGCGAATTCTACGATACCTATCACCTCTACGGGGACAAGCGGGAAACCATGCGCCAGGTGGTCGGCCATCTCTTCATGCCGATGCTCTACACCTCCCTGACCACCATCGCCGGGTTTGCGTCGCTGGCGACCACGCCGATTCCGCCGGTGCAGATTTTCGGTCTGCATGTCGCTTTCGGTGTGGCGGTCGCCTGGTTGCTGACGATGACCCTGGTGCCGGCCTACAGCATGGTCTTCATCTCTGAAAAGTCGTTGCAGAAGCTGCAGTTGCAGCGTGACGCGGGCAAGCCTTCCGGCCTCAATCGATTGCTTGAAGGCTTCGGGAGATTCAGCTATACCCGCTGGAAGCTGATTCTCGGTGTGACCATGGTGGTGATGGTGATTTCGGTGGTCGGTATCAGCCGCATCCAGGTCAACGACAACCCGGTGAAATGGTTCACCGCCGATCATGAAATCCGCAAGGCGGACGCAGTGCTGAATCGTCATTTCGGGGGTACCTATACCGCCTACCTGACCCTGGAGCCGGGGGCTGAGACGGCTCCGACAGCTGCCGATCTGCAGCAGGCGCTGATTGAGGCCGCCCCTCGCCGACTGCCGGAGCAGTGGCGCAACGAAATCAAGGCTTTCACTGCCGCCCTGAACGACCTGCCGGCGGGGCCGGATGCCGCCGCTTTCGTCGAAGAGGCCAGGGGGCTGGCGAAAAGCTATGACCAGCGGCTGCTGGGTGACTGGCGAGCGCTGGCCGATAACATCGTCTACCTCGATCCGGCCGGACTGAACCTGAAAACCCTCGCCCGCCGACTGTCGGCCCTGCCGGCCGGACAGGCCGCTCTCGGCAGGCAGCTGCTGGACAGACTGCAGGGAACCGGGGCGGTCGGGGACGCGTTGATCGACGCGGCGCTGGCCATCATCGACCAGCGGCAGGACCGTGGTTTTGTCGCCCTGGTCGACCAGCAGTACGCCGCCCTGACGGCGCCGCTGTTCAAGCGTCCGGCGATGCTGCGCTGGGTTGAGAGACTGCAGCAGGCCCTGGCGCAGGATCCGGTGGTCGGCAAAAGTTCTTCGGCGGTGGATGCGCTGAAGAAGGCGTCCTACGAGCTGCAGTACCGGGCCGACCGGTCCGCGGCGGAGAACCAAAAGCGTTTTGCCGTTCCCGATACCGTCTCCGCCGTTGCCCAGGTTTTCACCCAGCTGGAGGGGATGAAGAAAAAGGATACGCTCTTTCACCTGGTGACCCGCGATTATCAGGAGGCGAATCTGTGGGTGCAGCTGAAAAGCGGAGACAACAAGTACATGGAACAGGTGGTCAGGGATGTCGACGCCTTCGTCGTCGCCAACCCGCCGCCTTTCCCGGTTAAGCACGCCTGGGCCGGATTGACCTATCTTAATGTTGTCTGGCAGGATAAGATGGTTCGCGGCATGCTCTGGTCGCTGGGCAGTTCCTTCGTGGTGGTGCTGCTGATGATGGTGGTGCTGTTCCGCTCGCCGCTGTTCGGCATTCTTGCCATGCTGCCGTTGACGGTGACCATCGCTTTCATCTACGGCCTGATCGGTCTGGTCGGCAAGGACTACGACATGCCGGTCGCGGTCCTCTCGGCCATGACCCTCGGCCTGTCGGTTGATTTCGCCATCCATTTCCTGGAACGCGCCCGGCAGCTGCAGCGTAAACTCGGCAGCTGGCAGGCGGCCGCCATTGAAATGTTCAAGGAGCCGGCGGTGGCCATCAGCCGCAATGCCCTGACCATTTCCATCGGCTTTACTCCGCTGCTGGTCGCGCCTCTGGTCCCCTACCGGACCGTCGGCTTCTTTCTGGCGACCATCATGGCGGTTTCCTGGCTGGCCACCCTGTTTCTGCTGCCGGCCCTGCTGACCCTGTTCCGCCGCAAGGCCTTTGGTGAAACAGATGAGCAGAGCCTTGAGGAGAAAGGATAAGGACCATGAAACGTTACGGAATACTTGTTTTACTGCTGCTCTGGCCGGCGCTGGCGCTGGCCGCGCCGTCCGCCGACGAAATTGTCGCCCGTGCCAACAAGGCGGCTTACTATGCCGGAAAAGACGGTCAGGCCGAGGTCAAAATGACCATCTACGATGCCCACGGCGGCACCCGCCGGCGGGAATTCAGCATCCTGCGGCTCAATGTCGCCGGAGAGGATCAGAAATTCTACGTCTATTTCAAGAAACCGTCGGATGTGCGCAAGATGGCTTTCCTCGTCTGGAAGCACGTCGGCGGTGATGATGACCGCTGGCTCTGGCTGCCGGCGCTGAACCTTAAAAAACGGATTGCCCCGGGCGACAAGCGGACCAGCTTCGTCGGTTCCGACTTCTTCTACGAGGATGTCTCCGGACGCGGGCTGGAAGAGGATGTTCACCAACTGGTCAAGGAGACTGATGATCAGTGGGTGATCAAGAATACTCCCAGGGATCCGGACAGCGTCGAATTCTCCTGGTACCAGGTGTGGATCGACAAGGCGACCAGCCTGCCGGTCAAAGCGGAGTATTACGACAAGGAGGGCCGACTCTACCGCCGGGTCAGTGCCGAGAAGATCGAAACCATCCAGGGCCATCCGACGGTTGTCGAAGCGGTGGCTGAGGACCTGCTCGCCGGCACCCGCACCGTCAACCGTTTCAGTAAGGTGAAATATGATATCGGCCTGAAGGAAAGGCTTTTTACCGAACGCTTCCTGCGCCGTCCGCCCCGTGAGGTCACCCGGTGAAACTGAAAATGAATCCATGGGGACTGCTTCCCGTTTTACTGCTGCTGGCCGGGTTGATGCCGGGATCGGTGTCCACTGCCCGGGCCGGCCTGCTCGACGATGTCGACCTGCACGGGTTTTTCGACACCCGGGCAGGGATACGAACCACCAGCGATGTCACCCAGCGTCAGACCAGCCTGCTGGAGTCACGGCTGCAGCTCGATTCCCTCTACCAGGGAGATGCCCTGACCCTGCAGCTGCGCGGTGATTTCATTGCTGACGACGTTGAGCAGGATCGCAGCATCGACCTTGAACAGGGCCGCGGCTGGTTTGACCTGCGCGAGGCGAACCTGCTGGTTTCGCCGACCGACTGGATGGATCTCAAGGTCGGTCGGCAGATCCTCACCTGGGGGACCGGCGACCTGCTGTTCCTCAACGACCTCTTTCCCAAGGACTGGCAGGCCTTTTTTATCGGGCGCGACGTCGAATATCTCAAGGCGCCGAGTGATGCCGTGATGGCGAGTTTTTTTCCCGAGTGGGGCACCATCGATGTGGTCTACACGCCGAGTTTCGACGCCGACCGTTACATTCGCGGTGAGCGGCTCTCCTACTACAACCCGCTGCTCGGCCGGACCGCCGGTCGTGATGCCGTGGCGCGGGTCGATGAACGCAACGGCTGGTTTTCCGATGACGAACTGTCGCTGCGCTTCTCTCGCAACATCGGCAGTTTTGAAACCGCCCTCTACGGTTACCTCGGCTACTGGAAGAGTCCGGTCGGGTTTGATCCGGGCAGCGCCCGCAATACCTTTCCGCGCCTCAATGTCTGGGGTGCCAGTCTGCGCGGTCCGCTGGCCGAAGGCATCGCCAACCTGGAGCTGTCCTGGTACGATTCGCGCGATGACCGCGGCGGCAATGATCCCTTCGTTCCCAACAGCGAGCAGCGGCTGCTGCTCGGCTATGAACGGGATCTGGGGCACGATCTGACGGTCGGCGTGCAGTATTACCTGGAACATCTGGTGGATTATTCCGCCTACCGGAACAGCCTGCCCGCGGGTATGCCGGAGCGTGATGAAAACCGCCATCTGTTCACCCTGCGGCTCACCAAGCTGCTGTTGAACCAGAACCTGACCCTGTCATTTTTTGCCTACCTGTCGCCGAGCGACCGGGATTTCTACCTGCGCCCCAAGGCGAGCTACAAGCTGACTGACAACTGGCGCCTGAGCGGTGGCGCCAATTTCTTCGGCGGCAGCGATGATCACACCTTTTTCGGCCAGTTTGAAAACAATTCCAATGTCTACGCGGCTCTCCGCTACAGCTTCTGACAGGCTGATGAAAAATGCCCATCTGCTGTGTCCTCCCCCCGCGTCAACGACGTACCTTCCGCTACGCCTTTTGCCGCGGGGGTACGGACGCCTTGCATCTGGACATTTTTGCGCAGCCCGGGGAACGCAACTTTATCAACAACTTGCTATGGAGGTTTTCCCATGACCGTCAATCGTTATCTGCGCCTGATCGCCGGCTTTTTCGTCATGCTCAGTGTTGCTCTCAGCCAGCTGCACAGCCCCAACTGGCTCTATTTCACCGCCTTCGTCGGGCTCAACCTGTTCCAGAGCGCCTTCACCAACTGGTGTCCGATGATTACCATCCTGCGCAAGCTGGGAGTGCAGGACGGCTGATAAGGGGAGCCTTCAGAACAGGCCTCTTGCCGGGCGGGTGAGAGGCAACGAGCTGCCGCGGCAGGATAGCGATTCCGCAAGATTTCGTTGAGGTCGGGACTCCCGGTCATCGGCTTCCCCGTTGCGGCATGCACTTGCCGCTGAATCGGGTAGACTGGATGTCATGGCCGGAATAGACCTGATACACAGGAGTGCCGAAAAGCTGCTCGACAACTTTTGTCACCATCGGGTGGTGCGTCCGGAGAGACCGCGCGGGCGATTGACCTGGGAGCGGCTGAAGGACGGCTATCAGCTGGTCGAACAGTCTTTTGATGGTCGCAGGCTGCGGCAGGATGCCATCGCCCGTTTCATCTACCTGCCGGAGCTGCGCCAATGGACCCTGCATCAACAGACGCAGGATCACTGGCAGTTCTGTACCAACGTTTCCCCCAATCTCAACCTGCAGAAACTGCTCGACTTTGTCGATGCGGATCCCTTCGGCCAGTTCTGGCGGTAAAAACAGGGCTCAGGGCTCAGGGCTCAGGGCGAAAGGCGCAAAAAGGTTGCGGGGGGATTGCTCCGGCTCTGCGTCTCAAGGGAGTGTCAGCGTACGGGCGTGAGGTCGCCTTTCTCTCAGAGAGCCAGACCTACCAGTTGCCGCGCCAGTTCCCGGCTGAATTTCTCCAGCAGTTTCCCGTAGCCCTTGACCAGCGCCTCGGCCGAGGTGTCGGTCAGGGTGTCGTCGGCATCGAAGCGTCCCCGGGCGAGCTGTTCCCCCTTGCGGTTTTCAAGTTGCCAGTGCAGGGAGAGGCGTATCCGGCGAGCTTCCGCGTCGAGACGTTGCAGGTTGAGGGTCAGCCGGTAGTTGCCATTGCCGACGAGGAGGAAACGGGGCGTCAGGCGTTCGAGGTTTTCGGCGACCACCCGCCCGAGCTGCTCGCCGAGGGGTCCTCCCCAGCGGTCGAAGGGGGCTGGTTCGATGCGGTCACCGTTGCGTCGTACCAGCTGCGGGCGGTCGAGGTAGCCCGGCAGGGTTACCGGGCCGATGGTCAGTGAGGCGGCACCGGCATCTGGTTCGGGCACCTGCGGGACCTGGTCCGCAAGCGAGGGGATCAGGTAGTGGCGACTGGGCGAAGTCCCCTGCCCGACATTGACACAGCCGGCCAGCCCGAGCAGCAGCAGGAACAGCAATGGTCTCATGGTTTCTCCTCCAGGCCTCTGCCGCGCAGCAGCATATCGGGGTGCTCTTCCAGGGTTTCACTCAGAATCCGCAGTGCCCGTGCCGCGCGCCGCAGTTCCACCAGCGTTCGCCGCAACTCCGCTCCGAGGGCGGAATTTTTTTTCAGCATCGCCTGGGCCTCGCTGAGGGTGCTGGTGGCCCGATCGAGAGTCCCGTCCAGCTTGCCGAGAGTCTGCTGTGAGCGCTCCGCCATGCCGGCAACCTGTTTTGCCACGCTGTCGGCCGAGTGACGGACCGCCGTCGACGCGCTTCTGAAGTCCTGCAGGGCCGGGCCGAAGCCGGCGTTGCCCCTGGCAACCAGCTCACGCAATTCATCCAGACCGTGATTGAGCTTGAACAGGCTGTCGGCCAGGTCGGGGTTGTGGACCAGCTCCTGCAGGCCGTCGAGGGTGCTGGTCAGTTTGTCGGCAATTTCCTGAATCGGCAGGTTCTCGAAGGTTCGCGACAATTCTTCGAGCCCTGATGGAATGGTCGGAATCTCGGGATAGAGATTGCGGTAATGGGAGAGGACCACTTTGGTTTGCGGGTACATGTCAAGCTGGACAAAGAGCTGGCCGGTGATCAGGCTCTGCAGCTGCAGCTGGCCGCGCAGACCCTTGGCGATCAGCCGCGAAAGAGTGTCCTCGCCGCCGAAACGCGACAGCCCCTGCGGAGCGACCTCACCGTTGCTGTCGATGGCTTCAATGCGGTTTGAGTCGACTTCGATCACCACCGGGATTTTAAAGGTGAAGTCGGCGGGTTGAACGTGGACGCTGATATCTGCCACCGAGCCGATGCGGACACCGCGGAAGTTGACCGGCGCGCCGACAGAGAGTCCCTTGACCGAGCGGTCGAAGTAGAGCACGTAGCGTTGACGCTGGGTGAAGAGTCCCCCCTTGCCGAAGAAGACCAGGCCGACAACCGCCAGGACAATGGCGCCGAGGACGAAGGCGCCGATCAGTTTCGGGTCCGCACGTTTCATGATAGAGGTTCGATGTCTCTGCCACGCGTAAGAAATTCCCCGACCTTGAGATTGCCCGCGTCAAGCATCTGCTGTGGGGTGCCGGTCGCCAGCATGGTTCCGGTTTCACCGTCGAGGAAGAGCCCGTTGCCGGCAATGGTGTAGATGCTGGCCAGGTCGTGGCTGACCACCACCACCGTTGCCCCGAGGCTGTCCCGCAGTTCAAGAATCAATTGGTCGAGCCGGCGGGCGCTGACCGGATCGAGTCCCGAGGTCGGTTCGTCGCAGAAAAGGATTTCCGGATCGAGCGCCATCGCCCGGGCCAGTCCCGCCCGCTTCCGCATGCCGCCGCTCAGTTCCGACGGATAATAGTTCTGGAACCCCGCCAGCCCGACCAGGGCCAGTTTGAGGTCAATCACGTCGCGTATCTGCCCGGCGCTGAGGTCCGTGTATTCCTTCAGCGGCACGGCGATATTTTCCGCCAGGGTCATCGAACTCCACAAGGCTCCTCCCTGGTAAAGGATACCCCAGTTGCGCATGATGTGTCGTTTCCGGGAAGGGCTCTGCTGCCAGAAGTCCAGCCCGTTGTAGCAGATGGTTCCGCTCCGGGGTTTCTTCAGGCCGATCAGGTGCCGCAACAGAGTGCTTTTGCCGCAGCCGCTGCCGCCCATGATGACAAAGATCTCGCCGCGGCGCACGGTAAAAGTGAGATCCTGCTGGATCACCCGATCGCCATAGGCCATGGTCAGTCCGGATACCGAAATCTGTGGCGAGGTCTCCATCTCAGACCCCCAGCACCTGGCAGAGGATGGTGATCACCGCATCGGCGACCACCACCAGGACGATGCCGGTCACTACCGCGGAAGTCGCCGCCTGGCCGACCGCCTGGGCGCTGCGACCGCATTGCAGACCGCGCAGGCAGCCGGAGAGGGCGACGATGACGCCGAAGACCGCCGCTTTGACCACGCCGATGACAAAGTGCTGCAGGCCGACATTTTCCTGAATACGCAGGAAGAAGGGGGTCAGGTTGATATCGAGCATCGCCGCGCTGACCAGCCCGCCGCCGAGAATGCCCATGAACATACTGTAGATGCAGAGCAGCGGCAGCATGGTCATCAGCGCCAGCATCCGTGGTGCGACCAGGAAATCCATCGGCGGGATGCCCATGGTTATCAGCGCGTCGATTTCTTCGTTGACCTGCATGGTGCCGAGCTGGGCGGCGAAGGCGGCACCGGTGCGGCCGGCCATGATCACCGCGGTCATCATCGGGGCCATCTCCCGCGCCATGCCGAGACCGACCAGGTCGGCAACGAAGATGTCGGCACCGAACATGCGCAGTTGGACGGCACCGACAAAAGCGAGAATCATCCCCACCAGCAGGCTGATCAGGGTGACGATCGGCAGCGCCTGGGCGCCGCAGTCTTCAAGCAGTTCGAGCAGATCCTTGAAGCGGAAGCGTGGCCGACCGCGCAACAGGTTACCGGAGCAGAGGACCGATTCGCCGATAAAGCGCAAGGCGTCCTGCCAGGTCTGATGAAGTTCCAGGGTCACATTGCCGATCCGGGTCAGGATCGGGTCGGAACGCCTGCGGCGGCGGCGACCCGGTTGGGGGGGGACAGCTCCGGCCAGGTGCAGTAGCCGGCAGACGCCTTCAGGAAGGTCGCTGCAATCAACACAGATGGAATGGTCCCGAGCCCATTGGAGCAGTTTGAGCAGAAAGGTCAGTAGCCCTGAGTCCCATTGTCCCAAGGTCTCGCCTTCCAGCTTCAGGCACTGACCGTCGGCCAGCCCTTCGAGCCGGGAAAACAGCTCCTCGATGGCCGGGATGCCGTCAACAAAGCGCCAGTCGCCCTGCAGACGCAGTCGCAGCGGTTGCTGGTCGAAAAGCTGGTAGTTGGGGGGCTGGCTCATGGAATGTTCATTTCCGCTTCGGGATTGATTGCCATCCTTCTCCCTGCGGGAGGAGATACTGAAAACAGTTTAAAGTCTAACTGACTATTTATTCTAGCAAAAAAGCCCAGACACGTCGGTCGGGGCTTTTTTTGCGTCAGGCTGATGCTGCAGGCAACGGGGCAGACAGCCGCATTTCAGCTGTCATTCTAATCGGCGATTTCGAGTTCCCGCTTCTTGGTGTACAGAAAGCGGATCAGTTCATACTCGAACGGATTGCCGCTGCCGTAGTAGCGGAAATCGACGCGTTTGCGGGTGTCGATGGCATAGAGCAGGTAAAACGGCACATCCAGGTCGTTGTTTTCGAAGTTGAGGGGGTCGATGGCGTCAAAAACCAGGCCGTCAACAGCGATTCCGGTCGCGTCCCGCAGGTTGGAGGGGCCGAAGACCGGCAACACCAGGTAGGGGCCGTGGCCGACGCCATAATGTCCCATGGTCTGGCCGAAATCCTCGTTCTGGCGGTGGACGCCGAGGTGCGTGGCGACATCCCAGAGTCCGCCGATACCGAAAACGGTGTTGATAAAAAAGCGCTCGGTGGTGATGGCGGCCTTTTTGAATTTGAGCTGCAGCACCGAGTTGGTGAAGTTGTCCAGTTCATAGATGTTGTCGAAAAAGTTGGAGACGCGGTCCTCGGCGTAGTCGGGCATGATGAACTGGTAGCCGCTGATCACCGGTAAAAAGAGATACTTGTCAAAGTAATAGTTGAAGCGGTAGGCGCCGCGATTGAATCCTTCGAACGGGTCGGAGATCGTGGCCGCCGGTTTCATGTTCGGGCCGACGGTATTTTCAAGGGTACGCAACGGAGGCTGGGTGTCGGGTCCGGTTTTAGGTGCCGTGCTGCAGCCGCAGAGGGCCAGCAGGGTGAGCAGCATCAGGCCAATCAGCATTCTGGTCATCTTGGTGGTCATGATCAGCCCTCCTTCCTGAAGAAATCGATCATATAGCGCACCACGTCGGGGTGATTCATATTGCCGCAGTGACCACCGGTCGGATAGATCTGCGCCCGGTTGCCGAAAATATCGACCATCTTTTCGATCTCGCCGGGCGCCAGGATGATGTCATCTTCGTTTCCCAGCAGCCCGATTTTGCGGGCGCTTCTCAGGTAGGGGGCGATTGCCGTCAGTGACAGCTTGTCGATCAGTTGCTGTTCACTCAACTCCGGATGTCGCTTCTGCCAGTAGGGGAAGAAGTATTCGTGGAAGTAATCGGTGAAGCCGGTGCGGAACAGGACCTGGCTGTAGGGGGTCAGCGAGGTGCTGCTGTTCAGTCTGACCCCTTTCGGCACCACGTAGCCGCCGCCGTTCATGACATCGGCAGCGAAGATCATGCTTGATGAATCAACCCTGAAGGCAAAGCCGATCAGGCTGGCGAGAAAATCCTGGCGGGGTGGATAGCGACGATAGATCCGGTAGATGTATTCGCCGCTCAGGTCGACGAACCCTTCCGCGCGGCTGGCTTCCGAAAACTTGGCCAGGGCATCGTCAATGAAGTCGCCGAAATGTTCGATCCCGCCGGGGACATTGGCCAGCAGCATCTTGTCCAGGCGGGAAACCGAGCTGTAGAGATTGAGAGGCGGGTTGATCAGCAGTACCTTTTTGAAATTGAAGACCTTCTGTTCCTCGTCCAGCTTTGAGACGAAGGCGGACTGGATGCCGCCGAGACTGTAACCGGTGAGATTGAAGGACGACACCCTGATCTTCTTCTGCGCCTTCTTCCAGGCCAGCTGCATCACCCGGTAGAGATCCTTGGCGTCAGCCGGCAGGTAGCCGGGCATCATGTTCGACGAAGCGGTGATGACGAATTCCGAATAGGTCGGCGAGGTGATTGACAAGACGTGAAAACCAGCCTGGTAGAAGGCTCGCTGCAGGGCGACCATTTTCGGTGAATTGTAACGGGCGCCGGTTCCGGCGATGATGAAGATCAGCGGCGCTTCTTCTTTCTGGTAAACCAGGGAACAGGTCAGCCCGTCCTGGTACCAGAAGACATCGGGAATCTTGCGGTCGGGAAAGGGATAAACCTTGAAGACACTGGTCGGAACGTCCTTCGGGGCCTGGTACTGGTAGGCCGGCGGGGTCTCCATGACCGTGGCTTCATAGGGGCTGACATAGGGGAAGAAATAAGGGGTGGTTTCGACAGCGAAAACCGGAGTTTCCCACAGGCAGAGAGCGATCAGAGCGGCGGCAAATTTCAGATGCAGGACGTTCATGGCAGCAGCCCCTCCTTTCGATAAATCCGTTCGGCGGCCGGATGCAGGGGGAGAATGACTCCCTGCGTCAGCATTTTCGGTGTGAGACCGGCGAAGGCCGGATGCTGGCGCTGGAAGCGGCCGAAGTCATCAAGCAGGGTCTGCAGAACGGCAGTCACGGTTTCATCCGGAGTTTCTTTCGAGGTGAAGAAGACCGCCTTGACCCCGAGGGTCGGGACCGGAGATTGGTTTTCCAGAGCCGGATAGAAACCGATCGGAATCTCGGTCTGGATGAGGTAGGGAATTTTTTGTACCGCGGTAGCGGTTATCGCCGGGTCGATGCCGATCAGACGGATTTTTCGGCTGCCGAACGTTGCTTCGCGGACCGACAGGTTGGGATGACCGACGGTGTAGAAATAAGCGTCAAGAAAACCCTGCTGCAACTCCCGCGAGGCGTCGATGGGCGGCAACTCGACCAGCTTGAGATCGGTCTTCGGGTCGATGCCGTGCAATGCCAGTATTTGTTTTACATTTCCTTGGTCCGCCGATCCCGGTGCGCCGATGCTGACCGTTTTCCCTTTCAGATCGGCGATGGTGCGGATTTCCGCGTCGGCGGCGGTCACCAGTGTAACCGCTTCGGGGTAGAGCGCCGCGACCGCGCGCAGGTCGTCGTGCGGCGCCCCCTGCCAGGGCCCGGTGCCATGCTCTTCCTTGTAGAGCATGTCGGCCTGGGAGATGCCGAAGGCCCAGTCGCCGGCCAGCACCTTGTTGATATTTTCCACGGAGCCCTTGCTGGCCTCGGCATCAAGTCGGAAGGGCGGGTTTTTCGCGTTTCTGCGAAAGACCTTGGCGATGGCGTGGCCGGCGGCGTAATACACGCCGGTGATGCCGCCGGTACCGATGGTGATAAACGGTTTGCCGCTCTGCTGGGCAAACCCCGTCCCCGCCAGCATCAGGATGCCGAGCAGGAAAGCAAGAGCAAGGTGGCGCATGGCGGGACCTCCATAGGATGAAAGACAATGATCCAACGGGCAATGCAACGCCCGGAATATTGATTCAATATCGAATTGAAGCAGGTTTCAGGCTCAATTCAAGACAAAGAAGGTCATTTTTTTCAGCAGGCGCCGGTCAGCCTGGTCGACAATTGTCCAGCCGCGCTGTTCCAGCTCATGTTCCGCTGCCGAATCCATGGTTCCGGATATCCAGAGTTCCAGGCGGGCCTGGCCCGCGTCGTCGTCGGACGGCGCCTGGAACTTCTGTTCCTTGGCATCGAGTTTCTCGGTCCAGAAGACATGGTCGACCGGGGCGATTACAATCCGTCGCCCCGCCCTGTCCTGCAGGTTGAGGATGCCGGTGGTATCGAGGATGGCGGTCACCGTTTCGACATTGCGGTGATAACGGCCCATCAGCTGGGCCATGCTGCGGTAGTAGCGGGCGCTTGACGTACTCGGCAGCCCGGGCGGGGGAGAAGACCGTGGCCGGCAGGAGCGTTGCAAGGAGCAGGCGCAGCATGGGCCGATTCCTTTTTCGGGCCTTGCGCCCGGCTATTTGACCTTCTTCTCCAGTTCGGTCATCAGCTGATCGAGCCACTCGGCAATGAGCGGTTTGAGGGCTTCAACCGGGTCTTTTTCCCATGCCTTGGCTTCGACCAGACCCAGCGGCATGGCCCTGACCCGGGCGGAGACGATCTTGCCGCTGGCGGCATCAACGGCTTCGGACTCAAGGAACAGCATCGGTGCCTGGTCGCGGGAGCCGGCCGCCTCCTTGGCGGCGGTCGCCACCAGGGCGATCGGCAGGTATTGCCAGGCGGAAAGGTCTTCGGATGAACTGGTGACGCCCGAGATGGCGGCACGTACCGTCAGGGTTCCCGATCCCTTGCCCTGCAGGCCTCCAGCCAGGCGCTGGTTCAATTGCCCGGCGAGATAATCGGCGATCCGCTGCTGCTGGCCGGCGTCCAGTTTGGACTCGGCCAGCAGCTTTTGTGACAGCTGCACCTTCACCGGCACAAAAGTGATCTGCCCGTAGTTTTTCGGGTCATAGCCCTCGGCGTAGTAGCTGGCGGAATTACCGTCACCGTCGGCTTTCAATTGGCTGTAGTCGGAGAGGAACCCGGAGCGGGTTTCAGTGGCTTTGGGGGCTGACGCGCAACCATAGAGCAGGGCCAGAAGCAGCAGCGGGACAAAAATATTACGGAAAATCATGGGGAAATCCTTTCTTGGTGACGAATCGGGGGGATTTTAATCGTTCGCTCAGGTGAAAACGATTATCAATCACCATGAAAAGATAACAGCAAACAAGGGAAATTCAATTTTTAAAGTTAAAATTAACGGGTAATGATCGAAATCGGTTACAACAGCGGCGGCAGGTTCTGTTCTTCTCGGTGCGTTTTGAGATGGCTCCCGCTATTTCCCTGAAAACCTCGCCAGCACCCGTTCCCCGTCCAGCAGTTCAAGCTTTCCGTTCTTGAACCGGTAACCGGTGTGGGTCTGCAGGGCGCGGTTGAATCCCTGCTCGATGCCGGCGACCGGTTCCTCGCAGAAGCGCCGGGTGGCGGCCAGCGGGCCGAAGGCCAGACGCCCGTCCCGCTGCTCAAAGCTCCCCTGGAACCGGTTGCAGCCGTCGCTGCCCCGCACCATCCCGTCACTGAAGGCCATGGTCGGAGTCCCGGTTCCGGGCGGCAACTGCAGCGGGTGGCCATTAAGTTCGGACAGAGCCCACGAGGTGCCGTTCAGGTCGGTCCTCTCCGCCTGCGGATAGACGGTGCCGCAGGCGGAGAGGACCAGGGTCAGGAGCGCCAGAATGGGACCGGCGATCGTCTTCGGAGCGGGTTTTGGGAATCTCAATCGATCCCTCCCATGCACAGGTACTTGATTTCCAGGTAGTCATCGCAGCCGTACCTGCTTCCTTCACGGCCGAGCCCCGATTCCTTGATGCCGCCGAAGGGGGCGATAGTGGTCGAGATCAGGCCGGTATTGAGGCCGACCATGCCGTATTCCAGGGCCTCGCCGACCCGCCAGGCGCGGGCCAGGTCACGGGTGTAGAAGTAGGAGGCGAGGCCGAACTCGGTGTCGTTGGCCATCTGGATCGCCTCTTCCTCGGTGTCGAATTTAAACAGCGGGGCGACCGGGCCGAAGGTCTCCTCGCGGGCGACCTTCATGTCACTGGTGATATCGGCCAGCACCGTCGGTTCGAAGAAACTGCCGCCGAGAGCGTGGCGCCTGCCGCCGGTGACGATACGGGCACCTTTGCTGACGGCGTCCTCGATGTGTTCCTCGACCTTTTCCACGGCGCCCATGTCGATCAGCGGACCCTGCTGGACCTCTCCCTTGAGGCCGTCGCCGACTTTCAACTTTTTCACCGCGGCGGCCAGTTTCTCGGCGAAGGCATCGTAGACCCCGGCCTGGACCAGGAAACGGTTGGTGCAGACGCAGGTCTGCCCGGTGTTGCGGTACTTGGAAATGATCGCCCCTTCGACGGCGGCATCGAGATCGGCGTCATCGAAGACGATGAAGGGGGCGTTGCCGCCCAGCTCCATGGAGACCTTTTTCATCGTCGCGGCGCACTGCTGCATCAGCATCTTGCCGATTTCGGTCGAGCCGGTGAAGGTCAGCTTGCGCACCAGCGGGTTGCCGGTCAGTTCCCCGCCGATCGCTCCGGCCGAGCCGGTCACCACGTTCAGCACCCCGGCGGGGATGCCGGCCCGTTCTCCCAGTTCGGCCAGCGCCAGCGCCGAGAAGGGGGTGGCGCTGGCCGGTTTGACCACCATGGTGCAGCCGGCGGCCAGAGCCGCCCCGGCCTTGCGGGTGATCATCGCCGAGGGGAAGTTCCAGGGGGTGATGGCGGCGCAGACGCCGATCGGCTGCTTGAGGACCAGCAGGCGCTTGTCCTGCTGGTGGGCGGGGATGATGTCGCCGTAGATGCGCCTGGCTTCTTCCGCGAACCACTCGAGAAACGAAGCTGCATAGACAATCTCTCCTTTGGCTTCTGCCAGCGGTTTGCCCTGCTCGGCGGTCATCAGCACGCCGAGATCATCCTGGTGTTCGATCATCAGTTCCGCCCAGCGGCGGAGGATGGCTGAGCGTTCCGCCGCAGTCTGTTCCCGCCAGGCCGGCCAGGCGGCGTCGGCCGCCTCGATGGCACGTCGGGTCTCATCCGCTCCCAGTTTTGGAACCTTGCCGAGGGTCTCACCGTCGGCCGGGTTGGTGACCGGCAGGGTGGTGCCATTGTCGGCATTGATCCATTGGCCGTTGAGGTAGCATTGCTGACGAAGCAGATCGGCATCGTTTAATTTGAACATCATTTTCTCTCCTGTCTTTTCGGGGTATGGGGACAATGTTACCTGATTTCACCGGCATCTGCCGGGCGGTTTCGTGTGAGTATTCAGCTGATGGTAAAACAGGCCGTTACCATCTGGCGTAATTCTTCCTGCAACAGGGATTTTTCGGCCACGGCATAACGACGGTGCAGTTCCGGTGCGAGGTTGATGAAGAGATCGAGCAGGTGTGGATCGAAATGTGACCCACGGCCATCGCCGAGTATCCGCAGGGTGGTTTCCAGGGAAAACGGTTCCTTGTAGGGACGGCGGGCGCTCAGAGCGTCGAAAACGTCGGCAATGGCGAAAATGCGTGCTGAAATTGGAATCTCTTCTCCGGAAAGTCCCTGCAGGTAGCCGCTGCCATCCCATTTTTCATGGTGATTGCCGATCACCCGGGCGGCATCGTCGAGCCAGCGCGAACGGCCGACGATGTCCAGGCCGTAGCGGACATGGCGCTTCATTTCGGCAAATTCTTCATCGGTCAGGGGGCCGGGTTTGAGCAGGATCGCGTCATGGATACCGATCTTGCCGATATCGTGCAGGAAGGCGCCCTTGATCAGTTCCTGCATCTGTGTCTGTTCGAGCGCCAGTTGTTCCGCCAGGCGCATCGCGTAGAGGGTGACCCGGTAGTTATGAATGTCGGTGTCGCTGTCACGTTTGGCGATGGCGCTGCCGAGAACCTGGATCGTCTCCAGGTTGGCGGTCATCAGGTCGCCGGAGAGGTGATGAATCCGCTGTAGCAGTGACCGTACCAGCGGATGAATCAGGGCCGCCGTCAGCAGCACAATGGCAACCGAGAGCAGGCTGTTGCGCAGAATGCGGCGATGCAGGGTTTCCATGGCAGCTTCGGAAACCGCGAACAGGGATGCGGCATAGAGCTGCGGCTGACCATCAGGGCCGTCGAGGGGGCGGAGAATGAACAGGTAGGGATGGTCGGCGATCTCCCTGAAAGAGAGTCCCCGCTGCGCGGCTTTGGCGACGTTGGGCATCCGGGCGGGAAGGCTGACCAGGCGCGGGGTGTCGGGATAGCGTAATGATGCGACCCGGTTTCCGTTCAGATCATAGAGGGCGACCGCTTCGTTGCGGCCTTCCCGCAATGGAATCTGTCGACCGCTGAAAGTCCGCAACGCCTTCTGCAGTTGCTCAGGGTCGGGGCGGGACGGATTTCGCATCTGCCGGTTCAAGAAAATCTGAAAGCGACCGAACGCCTGGCGGGCGAGACTGTCGATGGTTTCCATGTAGTCATCGTGAGTCGTGCGGTAGCTCAACGCGCCGACCAGCAGGGAAACGCCGACGGCGACCAGGGCGATGCGCAGCCTCAGCGAGACGAAAAGACGGTTCCGGTTGAAGAGCAAGGAGCTGGCCAAGGACGACCTCCCCGGGGGTTGAAGCCTTCAGGTTGACGGTGAATCCGGGGTCAAACATCCGGATATCTGCCGCTGCCCGGACAGTCGGGCGGGCTATCCGGTTCGGCGACGGCACCGGTTCTCCACGAAGTCGATCACCTTCTGTTCCAGATGAACATTGTCGAAGCGGTTGATGCGCGGGATGCCGCCGGGGCTGACACAGTTGATCTCGACCAGTTTTCCGCCGATGATGTCAATGCCGACGAGGTAGAGGCCGTCCCGGATCAATTTCGGGCGGATGACGTCACAGATATGCCTTTCCGCTTCGGTCGGTTGATGGGCAAATTCATGTCCGCCGGCGCGGATGTTGGCGCGGAAATCGGTGCCGTGGGGCATCCGCCGCATGGCGCCGAGGATTTCCCCGTTCAGCAGCATGATGCGCACATCCCCTTCCGTGCGTACCGCGTCCAGGTATTCCTGCACCATCACCGGTTCACGACGGTTATAGGGTTCGTAGATACGCACATAGAAGTTGAGCAGTGAGTTGAGGTTCTCCGGGTCCCGGGCATTGACCTTGATCACCCCCTGGCCGCCGAAGCTGTTGAGCGGTTTCATTACCATGGTGCCGCCGAAGTCGTCGATCACCTTGCGCAACCGCGCCGGATCACGGGAAACATGGGTTTCCGGGATGATGTCGGGGAAATTGAGGGTATAGAGCTTGCTGTTGCCGAGCATCTGTCCGGCCAGACTGTTGAGAATCAGGATCCGATCTTCAACGGAAGAGAGCAGTTCCATCACTTCATGGAGCAACGGCGGGTTCTTGCGCAGGAAGAGAGCGTCGAGTTCAGCGACCTCTTCGAAGATCAGTTGTTCCCTGTCGACACAATCGATAGCCGCCCGCCAGTATTCGCGCAGAGCGAGACCCTCTTCGGCAACAATCTCTTTCATCCGGCCGACCACGGCATTGTCGCGGATGTAGAGATCGTGCGGCTGCAGGAAAAAAACCTGGTGACCACGTCGATAGCACTCGTACATCAGCAGCAGGCTGGTTTCGGTGTCGGGGTCGATATGTCCGAGGGCTCCCCTGAGAAAGGCGATGCGCATGATATTTTCCCCATCAAGCGAATCGGGTGACGACCCGATTCATGATATTTTCCTGAATCGGTGAGTTTCTGTTGGATGGAGAGTGCAAGTCCTTGGCCTGGATACGATTTTCAAAAATCGGAGGCGCACCCTCAGGTTCGCCGGTGATTTTTGGGAAGCGTAGACAGGTCAATGACTTGTGCTCTTCGCCGACGTGAAGCTCACTGATTCAGGATTTTAAAAGGCTTGTCGGGAACTATATCATGAAAAGAGGAATCAGCAGCCCTGTCTGCCGGGATCTCAGCGAAACAAAATGTCATAATGAAATGCCATAGTTGACTTGCCGGGCAGTATCGAGCAGAGTTAAGACACTTGTCTTCATCGGAGAGGCTTCGGGCAGGAACTGGTGCGGAGGCGGAAGGGGCAGACCGGTCTATGAAAAATCTGGTTGTTCGTTGGTTCAAGGTTGATGAGGACGAATTTGCCCAGTTCTTCTGGATGACCTCGCTGCTGCTTTTTATCCGTGCCGCCAGTATCCTGCTGAACAATTATGCCGAAACGGCTTTTCTGAAGCGTTTCGGGGTGGAGTACCTGCCGCTTATGACCGCGGTCAATGCGGTGGTCACCTTCGTCCTGATGAGCCTGCTCGGCAGTGCCCTGGTGCGGGGGCGCGGCGATCGCCTGATCGGGCGCTGCCTGATCGCTTTCAGCCTGGTGGTCGGGCTGATGCGGTTTGTGGTCCCCCTGGACCTGAGTCTGGTTTATCCGTTCCTTTATATTCTGAAGTCCCAGCTGGATGTCCTCCTGGTCTTCCTGTTCTGGAATCTGGCCAACGACCTGTTCAGTACCCGACAGTCAAAAAGGCTTTTTCCGCTGATAACCGCGGGCGGCATTGTCGGGGGAATCGCCGGCAGTTCCGTCACCCCGCTCATCGCGCAGCTGGTGTCTCTGGACAACCTGCTGCTGGTTTTTCCACTGCTCAGCCTGGCGGCGGTTTTGAGCGCCTGGCGCCTGGGGCTTGCCGCGCCGGGGGATTTGTCAGGCAAGGATCAGCAGCAGGCCGGTGACAGGACGTCGTTGCTGCAGGAGTTCAAAATGGTCGGGCCGCTGATCAGGTCCTCGACCCTGGCCCAGGTGCTGCTGGTCCTGACCCTGTTGCCGAATGTGGTTATTCCAATTCTGAACTACCAGTTCAATTTTGTTGTCAACCAGACCTTTCCCAGTGAAGCGGGGATGCTCAGCTTCTACAGTTATTTTCGCGGCGCGCAAAATCTGATTTCACTGCTGCTGATCCTTTTCGTCGGTCGGATCTACGGTCGGTTCGGTCTGCCGGTGGCGCTGATGTTCCACCCCTTCAACTATCTGATTTCCTTTTTCGCCTACCTGTTTCAGTTCAATATCTTCTCAGCGATCTATGCCGGAACGTCGGTGGGCGTCCTGCGCAGGACGATTAACGGTCCGGCTACTACGGTCCTCTATGGCCTGCTGAAACCGGAGAGTCGGGCGATACTGCGGCCCTTTTTACGAGGGACGGTGGTGCGTTGCGGCATCCTGATCGGCGCCGGAATCGTCTGGGGAGGAACCCAGATCGTCCATCCACGCTACCTTTCCGTGATCGCCATCGGTCTGGTTGCCGTCTGGTTGGCCGCCACGGTCCTGCTGAAAAGGCGGTATTCCCTGATCCTGCTCGATCTCATTCGGGGAAAACTGCCCGATTTCTACCGGATGAACAGAAGAGACCTGCAGAATCTGTTTCGCGGCGTTGATGTCGGACCGGTATTGCTGGAGCGGTTCCGCAAGAGCGAGGGCGACGAGGCGCTCTGGTACGCGGAAGCGCTGCATACCAACAAGGTCGCCGGCCTGGATGACGCCATCCTTGAGCGGTTGCCCGAGCTGGACACGGCCACCTGCGTGCGGCTGCTTCCCTTTCTTGAACAGCCGGACCGGGATCGGATGCTGGCGGTCTTCGGCCGACTGGCCGATCCCGGCCGATCAGAATTGCTGATCGCGCTTTCGCAGACGGTCAAACGGATTCTGGATGAGATGCCGGTGGTCGCCGAGCGTCGCCTGTTCGCCAGGGC
The DNA here is from genome assembly GCF_002093115.1 of Geothermobacter hydrogeniphilus. NCBI lineage: Bacteria > Pseudomonadati > Thermodesulfobacteriota > Desulfuromonadia > Desulfuromonadales > Geothermobacteraceae > Geothermobacter > Geothermobacter hydrogeniphilus. The sequence goes on from NZ_NAAD01000007.1 coordinate 74,269, forward strand.
GACGGATCCGGAGGTCAAGGCCTGTCTGGTCGGGTGGATGAAGAAAGAGGATCCCGACGGGTTGAAACGGCTGCTGGACAACTGGCTGGATTCGGAGAACCTTGCCGAACGACGGGCCGCGGTTGTGGCCATCAGGGATCAGCGTCTTGATGACTATGCCGATATCGTTTATCGCCTGCTTGACTCTGAAGAAGATCCGTCCCTGCTGGCTCTCGGCCTTCACGCCCTGGCGGATTTCGATTTTCCCGACCGGGCTGACAGAGTGCGTCCCTTTCTCAGGCATGCGGTGGCGCAGGTGCGGGCTGCCGCGCTTGAATCCCTTCCCCTTTCCGCGGAAAAAGATGTTCAGAGCCTGATCCCGCTGCTGGGGGATTTCGAGGGCCCGATTCGGAAGGCGGCGATAAGGCGCCTGAGCGGACTTGCCAGGCCGTTGCAGCCTGTACTGGTTGATGCCATGGGCTCGTGCAGCCGCCGGGTTCTGGATGGCCTCTTTCAGGTTCTGCAGGCCCTGGAAATCGATGAACTTGATATGGTCAGGTTTTGTCGGCGGCAGGTCACGGAGGCGTACCGGTTGGTTGATCTGGCCCGCTGGCTGGAGGGCACGCCGGCGTGTACCGCGCAGGAACTGTTGGTGATCCACCTGGAAGAATTGCGTCAGCAGCGGGTGGAAAATGTCATTCGTGGTCTGGCCGCGCGAGATGAGAGCGGGCAGATAGACACGATTCTGCATGGTCTCGCCGGGCAGGGTCGGGAGCGTGAGGACAGCCTCGAGGCCCTGGAATCGCTGGTTGATCAGCGTCTCTGGAAAATCCTTCTGCCGCTGCTCGAAAACTGGTCGACAGTCGACCGGCTGAAGGCGGGAAACCGATTTCTGCGCCATCTTGATCCGTCGAAAAGCCGGAAACAGGCTGTCGAAAGGTTGTTGCGGGAAGAAAATGCCGCGAGCGTGATTCTGACCCTCGAAATGCTTCATTCCCTGGGTCAGGTCGCGACTTTTCGGTCCCGTATTGAAGAGGTGGTGAACTCCGATAACGAGTTTGTTGCGGCCATGGCCGTAGGAGTCCTGAGCGCTCCGAAGGAGGAGGTTGTGAACGAAGAAAATACCAGGATGGATTTACCTGAACGGATGATGTACCTCCGCAAGGTCGACCTGTTTCAGGATCTTCCGGTTAACGAGTTGACGGCGGTTGCCATGGTGGCCGGCGAAGCGGAGTTTGTTCCGGATACCCTGATTCTCGGCGGCAGTCTCGGTTGTCGTGGCAGTCATCAAACCTGCGATTGTCTGCATATCCTGGTCAGTGGAGAAGTGGCGATTGAGCAGCAGCGGAGCGATGGTGAATCGGTTGTTTTTGCCCAGTGGGGGGCCGGACAGACTTTTGGTCTTGCCGCCCTGTTCGGTGTGCCCGAGATGTCCCTCAGGGTCAGAGCGATCACTGACGTGCTGGTTCTGCAGATCTTCCGGCAGGATTTTACGGCGCTGTGCAAGGAGTTCCCCGAGATCCCCCTGCGGTTGTGCCAGGTTCTCGCCGTCCGATTGGGGGGAGTTGTCGACGAGTTGAGTCGGGTGGCGCAGGATTGTAAGCAGGGGAACGGGGAAGAACCGCAAAGCTGTACCGGGCACCAGTGCGGCGAGGAGGAAAAAAAATGAAAAATACCGAAATTATCTATCACTATACCGCTCCGGAGCAGCTGACCGTGGAACAGTTGGATGAGGTCTGCCGCCTGGTTGAAGCCGGCGGCGGGGTAGACAGCCGCTGGCTTCGCCATAACCTGGAAAGAGCCTACCTGATCGCCCGGGCCGAAGTCGCCGGGGAACTGGTCGGCGTTTCCAGCCTGAAGCGGCCGCGCGCGGAATATGTGCAGCGCATCCGGGAAAAACTGGGGCTGGATATCGAGGGGTTCCTGGAGCGCGGCTATACTTCGATCCGTCCCGAATACCGGGGGCTCGGTATCGGCACCACCCTGCTGGGCGGATTGACGTCCCGGGCCGAGGGGTATCATATCTATTCACTGATCCGCGAAGATGATCGTGCCACCCAGACAATTGCGCTGCGCAACCGGACAGTGAAAATCGTGGTTTTTTTCAGTGAACTGACGGGCAAGGAGCTTGGCCTGTGGATGCCGGCCAAAACGGCTGCGGCCCTCGGCCTGAAACCGATTGCAGGAGAGAATGAATCATGAAAATCACCGATCTGCGCCGTGAGCGGATTGCCGACCGGGTTCGGGTTTCCGCCCGGGTGGAGTGGGAGGACTGTGACCAGCCCGGGAGAGACGTTTTTCTGGAAACGACGGAGCGTTGCGGGTCATCCCTGAACGTCAACCCGGATACCTTCCTGGTCGGCTGCCTGGTGCCGGCCATGCATCTTGGTGAAAAACGGGTCGCAATCGATGCGGCGGTCTGTCCCGAATTGCTGGAAACCCTCGAAACCGCCATGGCCCTGCTGCACACCTGGTACGGTTCACGCTACCAACCGCTGGTGATCGAGACGGCCGGGGTACGGATGCCTGCTGCCGACCGCCCGGAACGGGCGGCGATTTTTCTCTCCGGCGGCATCGATTCTCTGAGCGCGCTGCGCCGGAATCTGCAGCGTTATCCGGCCGGGCATCCTTCGCGGGTTCGAGACGCGTTCCTGGTTCATGGATTTGATATCGGCGGGGTGGTTGAGCGCGGGTTGAAATACCCGGTTTTCGACCGTGCGGTGCAGGCGATGACAACGGTGGCCGAGGAGGCCGAACTGGAACTGATCCCGGTCTATACCAATCTGCGGCATCTCTGTGACGAGCGCGAACTCTGGCTGAAAAAATTCCATGGTGCGGTTCTGGCCGCGGTCGCCCATGGATTCACCTCCCGCATTCACCGGGTTGAACTCGCTTCGACCTGGGATCTGCAGAGCCTGGCGCCAAGCGGATCCCATCCGCTGCTGGACCCGCTTTATGGCAGCAGCGAGCTGCGGATTTACCATCGGGATGTGGAGTTGCGACGGATTGATAAATTGCGGATCGTCTCGGATTGGGAGGTTGCTTTTCAGAATTTCCGCGTCTGTCTGCAGAATGTTCCCGACCGGCTGAACTGCGGCTGGTGCGAGAAGTGTGTCCGCACCATGACCGGGCTGGTTGCTATCGGCAAGCTGGCCGAAACCCGGGCCTTTGTCGAAGATGATGTCAGTCACGAACTGCTGGACCGGACGCAGATGGCGATCAACCACCGTGATCCCTTTTATGCCGAGCTGATCGAACCCCTGCGGCAGCAACAGCGTGATGATCTGGCGGATATTATCGTTGAAAAGCTCGCGGCGGGATCTGAAAGGGGGCTGTGACAAGACGGCCTGAAAATCGGGCCGCGATTCAGAGCAGGGCGGCCCGCGGGTGGGAGGGTTGCAGATATCCTTCCCGATAAACGGTAAAGATCTCGTCAATGGCTCGGGTCAGACCCTCCTGCAGCGCCGTGAAAATTTCCGGGTGAAGCGTCCCGCTGTGTTCGTCGCAGTAGACTTTCTTGATTTCGAGGCAGAGGGTCAGGGCCTGTGGCCAGGTTCGGCTGACCCAGTTGACAAAACGGCCGCGGCCTTCGAAGACGTCATTTTCCGCCACGCTGGTTGTGATCCCGGGCAGGTTGATGTCGGCCATCCCGGAGAGGAAATAATCCAGCAGCCGGCGGTGAGCGGTGACGTCGACACTGCAGGTGCCGAGGTTGAAGAGCGGGGTTTCGCGGGTGAGCTTCGAGCCGTTATAGGAATGCAGATCGAGTACCAGGCAGGAACCGTACCGGGCGATCAGCTGTTCAATCAGAGTGCCGACCAGCCGGTAGAAGCGGCGGTGGCGGGCGATGGCCCGGCGGCGGTCTGGGTGCTGCCCGTTGCGCCAGACCTTGCGGCCGAAAATTTCATTGGCCGTGGCATACGGCTCCGCCCGGTTCAGGTCGTAGAAATAGCGTGATTCGAGACCGGAGAAGACCAGCGGCAGGTTTTCCAGCAGGCGCGCGGTGTGCGGGTCTTCCTCGAAACGACGTTCGGTGGCGGAAAGCAGGCATTCATCTTCCAGGTTGGCGGGAAAGGCCGCGCCGTCATGCAGGGCGACGCAGACCAGCGGCAGATAGGTGTTGATCCTGACGGCGCAGATCCCGTCCACCGTCGGGGTGGAAAACGGGGTCTGGTGACGCAGATGACGCAGGGCTTCCGCCAGGCGGATCGGCGGTGCAGCAGCGGCGGCGTCCGGCGAAACCGGCACCAGTTCCGGACAGCATCTGTATTTCAGGTCATGGGGCATGGCCAACAATCCATTCCGCGCACTTAATGAATCACTCTAGCATATCAGAGCCTTGCGGCGGATGCTCGGTTTTTAACCGCCGGACAGGAATTCTTCATCCTGCAAGGCGTTTTAGTACGCCGGCTTGAAACTTTCAGCCTGGGCCATCAGCCAGTAACGGGCGTAGACCGGGTGTTCGGTTCCCTCCAGCAGTTCCCCCTTTTCGAGACGGGTATAGAGTTCGGCGTAGGTCTTGATGCCGACCGTTCCGGTACGTTGAAAGATGTGGGAGGGCTGCAGTTCGCGGGGATGATCGAGGCCGACGGCGGCGATGATTTCATTCAGGACGCGCAGACTGTTGCGGTGGTAGTTGCAGACCCGGTCGGCCTTGATGTCGGGATCGAGGGCTTTCTGCAGCTCCCGGTTCTGGGTGGCGACGCCGACCGGGCAGTGGTTGGTGTGGCACTCCTGGGCCTGGATGCAGCCGAGGCAGAACATGAAGGAGCGGGCAGCATTGGTGTAGTCGGCACCGAAGGCGAGAGCGGCACCGATGGAGCCGGCGGTGGCAATCTTGCCGCTGGCGCCGATCTTGATCCGGTCCCGCAGGTTGCAGCCGACCAGGGCGTTGTGGACGAAGGTCTGTCCTTCCCGCAACGGGAAGCCGAGCCGGTCGGAGAATTCCAGCGGGGCGGCACCGGTTCCTCCCTCGGCGCCGTCGACGACAATGAAGTCAGGCCCGGTGCCGACTTCGAGCATCGCCTTGCAGATGGCGAGGAATTCCCAGGGATGGCCGAGACAGAACTTGAAGCCGACCGGTTTGCCGCCGGACAGTTCCCGCAGCCGGGCGATGAATTCGATCAACTCCAGCGGGGTCGAGAAGGCGGAGTGATAGGCCGGCGAGACGCAGTCGATGCCCATCGGAATTTTTCGGGTCTCGGCAATTTCCGCGGTAATCTTGGCGGCCGGCAGGATGCCGCCGTGTCCCGGCTTGGCGCCTTGGGAGAGCTTGATCTCGATCATCTTGACCTGGTCATCGGCGGCGGTCTCGGCGAACAGGCCGGGATCGAAGCTGCCGTCCGCGGCCCGGCAGCCGAAGTAGCCGCTGCCGATCTGCCAGACCAGGTTGCCGCCCGGCTGTCGGTGGTAGCGGCTGATCGCTCCCTCGCCGGTGGTGTGGTAGAAGTTTCCTTTGCGGGCCCCCTTGTTGAGTGCCAGGATGGCGTTGGCGCTCAGCGAGCCGAAGCTCATGGCCGAGATATTGAAGATCGAGGCCGAGTAGGGCCGGCCGCAGTCGGGCCCGCCGATTTCAACCCGGGGAAGATCTTCGGCGACCGGGCGTGGTGCTATGGAATGTCCGACCCAGACATGGGTCGGGCTGTAGACATCGAGTTCGGTGCCGAAGGCCTTTTTGGCCTCGATATTCTTTGCCCGCTGGTAAACCAGGGACCGGAAATCGCGGTCGAAGGGTTTGCCCTCCTTGTTGCTCTCGACGATATATTGCCGCAGGGCCGGCCCCAGGCCCTCGATGAAGTAGCGCATTCGGCCCCAGATCGGATAGTTGCGCGGCAGACTGCGTTTTTTCTGTTTCTGGTCGTAAACACCCAGCAGCACCGCGGCGCCGAAGAGCAGGAATAAAAGGAAAAACCAGATGCTGACGAAACTGAGCAACAGGCAGAGCAGGGAAAGAACGATGCTGGCCTGAAAGGGGACAAGACGGTAGCGATAGTCCATGGGTGGTTTCCTCGTGCGGCAGTCAGGGTTTCAGCCCGTCCGTGAGAGATGAGGTGTCATTAAAAAGTTCCGGCGAAGGTCAGCAGGGCATTGGCAAAGGTTCAGGTCCCGGCATAGTCGAGTGCCGGCAACGGACTTTTGGCAGCTTCATTGACGACGTTGAGGGCCGGGGTGCTGGTCATGGCCCCGGTGGTGCAGCCAGGCAGCAGCCGGTACCCGGCCGAAAGTCGGGTGGACCGAGCGCAGACAGCCGATCAGGATACCGGAAAAGAGCCCCCCTCCGGTGCCGCCGAGACCGACGAAGAGGTTCCCACCTTTGACCAGGATACACCCGGCACGATAGGACGACAATGCCGAAGGCAACGGTCAGCAGGTCGGTTTCTTCGACCTCGGTGTCGAAATGACCGATTCTGATCGGCCAGCGGGGTTACTGGGCCAGAGGGACCCGCTTGGCCAGTTCCGCACGGGCGATGGCCTCCAGTTTATTTTCAATCTGCAGGTAGCGGAACAGTTTCTTGCCCGGCAGAACCTTGGAGAATTTCTGCATGTATTTTTTCAAGGTCGCGGTACGAGCTTCCCGGATATTGAAATATTCCTCGACAATCTTGGCGGCCTGATCGTCGGTCAGGGTCTGGTAGGTCGACGCGTAGGCGACAATCAGCCTGGCGGCCTGCTGGTTGATCATGAACTGTTCTTCCTGAAATTGTGTGAAGACCGGCCAGAAGGCTGTTGCTTCCTGGTCGGTAAGTTCGAGATTTTCCATCACGACCAGTTTCTTCTGGTCGAACATGATCTTTTTCTTCAAGGCATCCGGATTGTTGTCAGCCAGGGCGGACAAGGGTGCCGTCAGCAGAAAACAGGCAAATAACAGGGTTGACACGATACGCATGGAAATATCCTTTCTGACGAATAGGAGGTTGCGGAAAAATACGCGCCGGGTTTCTGCCCGGCGCGCGCTGATCAATCAGCTGTTCTTTTCCGGAGACGGCACTTTGAAGAAAATGCAGTAGAGCACCGGCACCACCAGCATGGTCAGCACCGTCCCGAAGGCCAGTCCGGCCATGATGGTGACCGCCATGCTGACCCAGAAGACGTCCTGCAGCAGCGGAATAACCCCGAGTACGGTGGTGGCAGCCGCCAGCACCACCGGTCGCAGACGGGAGATGGCGGCCATCATGATGGCGTCATACTGCGATTTCCCGTCGGCGAGCTGGATGTTGACTTCGTCGAGCAGCACGATGGCATTCTTGATCATCATTCCCGCTAGGCTCATGGCACCGAGCAGGGCCATGAAACCGAAGGCGGCCTTGAAGGTCAGCAGCCCGGCGGTGATACCGACCAGGGCGAAGGGAATGGTCAGCAGAATAACCAGTGGCGGCCGGAAGGCGTTGAACAGGGCGATGATAATGAACAGGATGATGCCCACCGCCGGGACCACCCCGGGCAGCAACGCTTTTTGCGATTTGGCCGAGTCTTCCGGCTCTCCGCCCCAGGCCCAGGAGTAGCCCGGCGGCATCTTGATCGCTTCGATCTTGTCCTGGACCCTGGCCAGCAGGGTCGGCAGGGTCACCCCGAGGACGGGGTTGGCCTGCACGGTGATCGTCCGGCGCCGGTCCCGGCGCCAGATCTTGGCGTTTTCCCAGCGCAGTTCAACACCGTCGACCAGCTGTGCCAGGGGTATGGTGCTGGTTGAGAAGGCCGGCTGGACCTGCAGTACGTCGAAGGACTCGACATTGTCGCGATCTTCTTCGGTGTGCCGCAAAATGATCGGCAGCAGATTGTCCTGTTCCCGGTAAAGGCCGATGGGACGGCCGTCGAAGGCGCGTTTGGTAGCGTTGGCGAGATCCTCGCGGCTGACGCCGGCCAGTCGGGCCCGTTCCTGGTTGTAAACCGGCACCAGGATGGGTTTCATCTGCCGCCAGTCGGTCTGCATCGCCGCGACCAGCGGTTCCTGTCGCAGGATATCGAGAACCTGGTCCGCCAGCCCGCGCAGGACATCGGTATCGGCGATCGCCGGGCCGCTGATGCGGAACTGGAACTTCCACGCCTGGACCACGCCGACCCCGTATTTCTGCATCTGCACCAGGGCGTTGGGATAGTGGTCCGCCACCCAGGGTGTCAATTCCCTGATCAGGCCGTCGATTTGTCTGAAGTTATTGAGATTGACGATCAACTGGCCGTAGGAGGGGTCGGCCGATTCCGGTTCCACCGGCAGGTAGAAGCGGGGGGGACCGGCACCGATGAAGGCGGCGACGCTCTCGACACGGTCATCTTCGAGCAGTTTTTTCTGTAGAATATCGAGGTTTTCGGCAACGTTGTAGATGCTGGTACCCTGCGGCGCATAGTAGTCGATCATGAATTTGCTCATCGACGAGTCGGGGAAGAAGGTCCGGTCGACATTTTTGAAGCCGACGATTGAAAGCACCAGCAAACCGATCATTCCGGCCATGAAGGGCAGTCGGAAACGGATCGCTTTCTCCAGCAGCCCGCGGTAGATGGTAAACAGTTTGCCGCCGTAGGCATCCTGCCCCGGTTCATTCATCTTGGGGTCGGGCAGCATGTCCAGACATTTGATCGGCGTCAGGGTCATCGAGATCACCCAACTGAACAGCAGCGAAATGCCGACCACCTGAAACAGCGAGAGACAGTATTCGCCGGTACTCTCCTTCGAGCCACCGATCGGATAGAAGGCCATCACGGCAATGATGGTCGCCCCGAGCAACGGCATCGCCGGGGCCCTGGCGGCTTCGATCGCCGCCTGAACCCGTTCCATTCCCTGTTGACGACGGACGACGAAGCCGTCAGCGACGACAATCGAGTTGTCGACCATCATTCCCAGGGCGATGACCAGGGCGCCGAGGGACATGCGTTGCAGGTCGATTCCCATGATCGCCATGACGATCATAGTGCCGAGGATGGTCAGGATCAGGTCAAGACCGATCAGTACGCCCATCCGCCAGCCCATGGAAACCGCCAGGACGATCAGGACGATGGCGACCGCTTCGGCCAGGTTGATGAAAAAGCCTTTCACCGAGGTATCGACAATATCGGACATCCAGTGAACGTGGTGCAGATCCAGGCCGATCGGCAGGTCGGCTTCCAATTCCGCCAGGCGTTTGTCGACCGCCTTGCCGACATCGACGATATTGGCTCCGGAAACGTTGGTGATTGACAGCGCGATGGCCGGCTGGCCGTTCAGTTTCATCATGGTCGCCGGCGGATCCTGGTAGCCGGTGTGAACCGTGCCGATGTCACGGATGCGGATCATCTCGTCTGTTCCGGTTTGCGACAGGCCTTTTTCGAAATTCTGCAGGCGATCGACCAGAGAGGGATGAATGGTCAGGTTGGCGATGTCTTCCGGGGAGGTAAACTCACCGGTCGGAGTGATCCGCAGCCGTTCGTTCTGGACGTCAACATAGCCGGCATCGACCACCATGTTCTGCTGTTTCAGGGTGTTGATGACGCTGGCATCGGACAATCCGAACTGACTGAGCTGAGTTTCGGAGGTCTCCAGGTAGATGACCTTCGGCTGCACGCCCCAGAGTTCAACCCGGGCGACGCCCTTGACCAGGCTCAGTTCCTTTTTCAGGTTCTTGGCGGCTGTTTCCATCTCTGCATAGCTGAAACCGTCGCCGGTAATCGCCATCAGCAGACCATAGACATCGCCAAAATCGTCGTTGACCACGGGACGTCCGGCTCCGGGCGGCAGCTGATTCTCAACTTCCCGCACCTTGCGGCGCATCTCGTCCCAGACCTGGCGCAGCTGTTCCGACCAGATGTCGGGTTTGATGTTGACCCAGATCTGCGAATAGCCGGGCGCCGAAAAGGACTTCAGGTAATCGACCGTTTTGAGTTGCTGCAGGGCCAGTTCGATCCGGTCGGTGACTTCCAGCTCAACCTCTTCGGCGCTGGCGCCGGGGTACTGGGTGACGATAACGGCCGTCTTGATGCTGAATTCCGGATCTTCCAGCTGGCCGAGACTGAAGAAGCTGGCGATCCCGGCGACCACCAGCAGGGCGGTGGCGAAATAGGAGACGGCCTTCTTTTCTATGGCAAGTTTGGCAAGGCTCACGCGCGCATCTCCTCTTTAATTCAGCAGTTTGACCTGCTGGCCGTCATCCAGGGAATGAGCACCGGCGGTGACGATCAATTCGCCGCCCTTCAGGCCTTCGAGAATGACTACTCCGTTCCTGGTGACCCGGCCGACCTTGACCGGCTGACTGTGGACCTTTTTGCTCCCCTCATCGACAATCCAGACCTTGGTGCCGGACTCGTCGTCCAGAATTGCGCTCATCGGGATCACCGGCCCGGAGTCCGCCCCCGCCGGCAGGTCGCCGGAAACCTTGTCGGCCCAGGCCTTGCCGGCCATGCCGGGGAGGATACGCAGACCTTCCGGCTGGTCCATGATCAGGGTGATCGGATAGGTGCGGGTGGTCCTGGAGGCCTCTTTGCCAATTTCCTTGACGCGGGCGGGGATATCAACCTCGGGAAAGGCATCGAAGCGGACGTAGGCCTTTTCAACCTCTCCCGCCAGCGAGATAAGGTTTTCCGGGATGTTGACGACGAACTCGATCTGCCGGGTGTCAACCAGGCGCACGACCGGTTGTTTGGACCGTATTTCCTGGAAGTTGTCGACGAACGTTTCAACCACGGTGCCGTCGAAGGGGGCTTTCAACCGGGTGTACTGCAGGGTGTCCCGGGCGGCATCAACCGCGGCTTTCAGGGACTGCACCTGGGCCCGGGCGCTGTCGAGCTCCCCCTTTTTGGCATCGATCATCGCCTGACTGATGGCGCCCGGATCTTTCTGCTGGATACGGACGACCCGCTGGTAGTCGTTCCGGGCCAGTTGCTGGGCGGCAAGCGTCTTTTTCAGTTGTCCCCGGACATTGTCGAGTTCCACTTCAAAATCGCGTGGATCAAGGCTGGCGAGGATGTCTCCCTTTTTGACTTCATCCCCGACTTTGGCGGGAAAGGTTTTCAGCTTGCCGCTGATCCGGAAGGAGAGGTTGACTTCCTGGGTCGCCCTGGCCTTGCCGGGAAAGGTCCGACCGGAGAGTTTCTCCAGACTGTCGGTCACGCGCATGGTTTTGACTGGGCGGATGGCCGGTTCCTTGACCTCTTCCTTCTTGCCGCAACCGGTCAGCGGGAGCAGGAAAAGGACCGTCAGGGCGGAGACCGTGATTTTGCTAGAGAGCTTCATGATTCACCTGTTCAGAAATGAAGGTTGAAAGAATGAAGGTTTTTCGTTCTCCGGGTGTTTACCAATCCGGCAGGCGCCAGGAGGGCTTCGTGTCCGGTTGCAGCAGTTTCCCCCAGTCGGTGCGTTCCGCCATCTGTTTGCGGGTTTCGTCATTGACCAGGGGAGTGTCGCCGCGGATCTGCCAGCCGCCGCCGAGGGCTTTGTACAGGCCGACCAGGTCAAGGACCACGCTGCCGTTGGTTTCGATATAGCGATCCTGGGCTGCCGCCAGCACCCGCTGGGTGTCCAGCACCCGTTGGTAGTCGACCACCCCTTCACGGTACTGGATCAGGGCGATATCGACCGAACGCTTCGAAGCGGCGACGCTGTCGGCGAGAAAGCGGGACTGTTCCTGGTCCTTGAGGAAGGCGATCATCTCATCCTCGACTTCCCGGGCGGCGCGCAGCACGGTGTTCTGGTAATTGACCGCCAGCTGCTGGAAGCGGGCGTCCTGGATACGGACCTGGTTCTTGATGCGGCCGTAATTGAAGATGTCCCAGCTGAAGGTCGGCCCGGCAAACAGCTCCAGGCTGTCGCCGTTGAACAGATCGCTGAAGCTGCTGCCGCCGATTCCACCGGCCTTGGTGAGGCCGGCGTTGCTGGAACGCAGGCCGATGGAACCGACCAGCGAGAAATGCGGGTAGAGGTCGGCCCTGGCAACGCCGATCAGGGCGCTCTGGGCGGCCGCCTGCAGTTCGGCGCGGCGGACGTCGGGTCGCCGGCGCAGCAGCTCGGCGGGAACGCCGACCGCGACTTCAGCGGGAACCTGGGGGATTTTCGGTGGTCCGGCGAGAAGGTCATCGAGATTGCTCGGCGGCATCCCGAGCAGGGTTGACAGGGCGTTGGTGGTCTGGCGCAGGACGGTTTCCAGTCGCGGCACCAGGGCCTGGGTGTCGCGCAGCAGGGACACTGCCTGCTGGACATCGAGTTCGGTGACCAGCCCCCCCTCGAAGCGTGCCCGGGCGATTTCCAGCGAGCGCTTCTGGATGGCGATATTTTCGTTGGCGATGGCAATCCGTTCCTGCAGCTCGCGAATCAGGGTGTAGCTGCGGGCAACCTCGGCGGTCAGGGCGACCAGTACGTCGTCGTAGCTGGCGATGGCGGCGATGTAGCCGGCATCGGCGGCTTCGATTCCGCGGCGGAACTTGCCCCAGAAATCGAGTTCCCAGGCGGCGTCGAAGCCTGCCGTATAGTCGGTATAGTTGAGATCGGCCTGCAGGGTGTTGGCACCGTTTTTACTGCCGTTGATGATGGTCGCGCCGCCGCCGACCCGCTGCTGCTGCGGGTAGAACTGGCCGGTGACCAGGCCGAGCTGGGCCCGGGCTTCGAGGACCCGCAGCCCGGTTACCTGCAGGTCGAGGTTCTGCTGATAGGCCTTCTTGATAAGGTCGTTGAGGACCGGGTCATTGAAAAGCTGCCACCATTCGGGACGCTGTTCAGCTTCCGGACGTAACTGGGTTCCCGTCTGGTCGAGCCAACTGTCCGCTACCGGGGCCTCCGGCTTGACGAAATCGGGGCCGACCATGGTGCAGCCGGCATTGAAGGTCAGCAGACCCAGCAGGAGCAACGGGATAATGTACGGAACTTTACGTCGGAATGGAGCCGCAACATCGGGACCGGACGAGGCGTGTCCCCCTGACAGACATGGCATCAACTTCGTCCTCCCCATGGGTTTCGGTTGAAACGAACTTGCAGACCAGCGCTTCAAATTAAAAACCAAATTTGACTTTTTTCAAGCTAAGCCATAAATAATTAAGTGGAATCTCCGGCGGGAGGATGAGTTCCCGCTGAAATTTGGTTAAACTGTGTGGCCGCTCAGTTCGAACGAAAAAAGCATGTTTCGGTGAGCCGTCACTCCGGCAGATCATTTGGTGGAGACATGCTGCTGGACCCGCGAATGGAGGGTAGACGGTTGACAACAGAGTTCTCCCGGACCCGTGCCGCGGTATCCTGGTATCGTCATCAGCGCTTCCTGGTCCTGTTGATTGTCCTCCTGGCGGCCATTGCCCTTTCGCCCCTGTTCGGCAACAGGAAGCTGCTGGGGCTGCTCTCGGATGTTTTTCTGACCCTGTTTTTTCTCGGCGGCCTCTGGGCGGTCAGTCAGCAGCGTGCCATTCTCCTGACAGGAGTTAGTTCTGGCCCTGCCGATGCTGGTCTATACCTGGTCCGTTCATTTCATTCACCTGTATTGGCTCACAATAATCGGCTGTTCGTGTGGAATCCTGTTTCTGCTGTTGCTGGTGGTCAGTATCCTGAAGTTCATTTTTCAACCCCGGCGGGTCACCCTGGAACTGATCCACGCGGAGGTTGTCGTCTACCTGCTGATCGGACTTTGCGGGATCTTCATCTATGGCCTGATCAAGGTTATGCATCCCGGTTCCTTCAGTCATGCCAATCCGAGTTCCTCCTCTTTCGTCTTTTCCTATTTCAGCTTCGTTACCCTGACCATCCTCGGTTACGGAGACATCTCCCCGATTGCGCAGGTGGCGCAATCTTCGGCGATTCTCGAGGCAATCATCGGCCAGCTCTACCTGACGGTGCTGGTTGCCCGACTGGTGGGCATGCAGATCGCCCAGGGGGATGCCGGGGAGGATTGCTCCCGTGATCACGGATGCGGGTTCGACATTATCCGCTAAACTGTTAAGCTGAGCCGGTCGAGTTCATCACTGAGCCGGAAAAAGGAAGGAAACCCATGGATGACCTGAAAAACGAGATTGACTGGAGCCGCTATGAGGCGGTGCTGTTTGACCTGGATGGAGTCCTCACCGCGACCGCGAAAATCCATTCCATCTGCTGGAAGCGGATGTTCGATGCCTTTCTCAAACGGCGCGCCGCTGAACGTAATGAATCCTTTGAGCCCTTTGACGCCGATCAGGATTACAAGGCCTACGTCGATGGCCGGCTGCGTTACGACGGGGTCCGTTTTTTTCTCGCTTCGCGCGGTATCGAACTGCCGGAAGGGGCGGTGGACGACCCGCCGGAACGAGAGACGGTCTGCGGTCTCGGCAATCGCAAGGATGCCATGGTCGGTGAGATTCTCGCCGCCGAGCAGGTCGACGTGTTCGAGGGGTCTATCCGCCTGGTGCGCTGGCTGCTGCAGCAGGGGATCCGTACCGCGGTGGTGTCGGCGAGCAAGAACTGTCCGGCGGTGCTGCAGGCGGCGGGGATCGCCGAAATGTTTGAGCAGCGGATCGACGGCCATGTCGCCGAAGCCCTCTGTCTTCCGGGCAAGCCGGCTCCCGACACCTATCTCAAGGCCGCCGAGATTCTCGGTATCGCCCCGGAAAAAGCGGTGGTGGTTGAAGATGCCATCTCCGGAGTGCAGGCCGGTCGGGCCGGGGGGTTCGGCCTGGTGATCGGTGTCGATCGACATGGTGATGCCGAGCGACTGGCCGACCATGGTGCCGATATCGTGGTCAAGGATCTTGGCGAACTGGTCCCGGAAACAGCGAATCCGCAGGAGTTCTGAACGATGATCCGCCACGAAACTCTCAATCCTCCACCGCATCTCTATCCGATCAACGAGTGGAAGATCATCGAGACCGCCTACTATGAGCCCTTCCTGGCCCAGACCGAGACGATTTTCGCCATCGGCAACGGCTACCTCGGGATGCGCGGCAATCATGTCGAGGGCCGCCCCAGTTTTCAGAACGGCACCTTCATCAACGGTTTTCACGAGACCTGGCCGATCGTTTACGGTGAGAAAGCCTACGGCTTCGCCGAAACCGGCCAGACCATGCTCAACGTCACCGATGCCAAGCAGATCAAGCTCTATGTCGATGACGAACCCTTTTATCTGCCGACCGCCAGCCTGCAGCTCTACGAGCGGGTTCTCGACATGCGGGCCGGGACGCTTGATCGCGAAGTGTTGTGGGAAACCGCTTCGGGCAAGCGGGTGCTGATCGAGAGTCGGCGGCTTGTTTCTTTCGAACACCGCCACGTGGCGGCAATCTCCTACCAGGTGACGGTCCTCAACGCCGAGGCGCCGGTGGTGATTTCCTCCAAGGTTCTTGACGGCCAGGCGAACCAGGCCGGGGCGGATGACCCGCGTCAGGCCCGGGGGGTCGGTTCCCAGGTGCTGGTCCCGCAGGAGCGGTCCCGCAGGGACCAGCGCCTGATGCTGGCCCACCGGGTGGCCAACAGCGGCATGACGCTCGCCTGCGGGGTTGACCACGTGTTGCAGACCGATTGTCGGTACCAGGTCGACTCGGAGTGGTTTGAGCAGGGCGGCAAGGTGGTTTTTTCGATCACCGCCCGGCCGGGGCAGCCGATTCAGCTGTACAAGTTCATCAGCTACCACAGTTCACGCAGCGCGCCGACCGCCGAGCTCTGTGAACGGGCCGACCGGACCCTGAACCGTGTTCTCGCCGGCGGGTTCGACAGCCTGGTTAAGAGCCAGCGGGCTTACCTTGATGATTTCTGGGCGCGCAGCGATGTCGAAATTGAGGGTGACCCCGCGCTGCACAAGCGCCCCGCGGGAGAGATGCAGCAGGCCCTGCGATGGAATCTGTTTCAGATTCTGCAGGCCTCGGCGCGTGCCGAGGGCGCGGGGATTCCGGCCAAGGGCCTGACCGGTCAGACCTACGAGGGTCATTATTTCTGGGATACCGAAATTTACGTGATGCCGTTTCTGACCTACACTGCCCCGCGAGTGGCGCGCAACCTGTTGAAATTCAGGCATTCAATGCTCGAACGGGCTCGCAAAAGGGCTCGGGAAGTGAACCAGGAGGGAGCACTTTTCCCCTGGAGGACCATCAACGGTGAAGAAGCGTCGGCTTATTATGCCGCCGGCACCGCGCAGTACCATATCAATGCCGATATCGTCTACGCGTTGAAGAAGTATGTCGAGGCGAGCGATGATATCTCCCTGCTCTACAACGAGGGGGCCGAGATTCTGGTGGAAACCGCCCGCCTCTGGTACGATCTCGGCTTTTTCAATCCGCGCGAGCAGGGGCAGTTCTGCATCCATGGCGTCACCGGGCCCGACGAGTACACCACGGTGGTCAACAACAACACCTACACCAACCTGATGGCGCGCATGAACCTGCTGTTTGCCGCCGAAACCGTGACCCGCATGCGGCAGGAAGCTCCCGACTACTACGCCACCCTGAGGCATCGTACCGGGCTGCGGGAGTCGGAGATCTGTGACTGGGGCAAGGCGGCGGCGCGCATGTATATCCCCTATGACGAGGAGACCGGTATCCACCCGCAGGATGACAATTTCCTCGACCGGGAGATCTGGGACCTGACCAAGACGCCGAGGGACAAATTTCCGTTGCTGCTCTATTACCATCCACTGGTCATCTATCGCCATCAGGTGATCAAGCAGGCGGATATCGTGCTGGCCATGTTTCTGCTCGGCAGCGAATTTTCCGCCGGGGAAAAGAAACGTAATTTTGAATATTACGATCCCCTGACCACGGGGGATTCCTCCCTCTCGGCCTGTATCCAGAGCATTGTCGCCGCCGAAATCGGCGATATGGAAAAAGCCCTGCGCTACGCGCGGTACGCGGTGCTGATGGATCTGGCCGATGTCGGCGGCAACGTCCGTGACGGCTGCCATATCGCTTCGATGGGCGGCACCTGGATGGTGGTGGTCTACGGTTTTGCCGGCATGCGCGATGATCACGGCGAGATCAGTTTTCGGCCTCACCTGCCGCCGGCGATCCGCAGGCTGCGTTTTTCGCTGACGATCCGTGGTCAGCTGCTGGATATCGAGATGAACCAGCAGCAGGTGACCTATCTGCTGCGTGACGGGAAGGGGCTTGATATCCGCCATGAACAGCAGGCCCTGACCCTGATTCCCGACCAGCCGGTGAGCTTCCCCCTGGCGCCGGTCGCAGCAGCCTGAGGTTTTCTCCCATGGCTCTCAAGTTTCGAGGCAAGCTGCTCACCCTGCTGCTGGTCATCGCCTTGGCCCCGCTGATTCTCAGTTCGGTGCTGCATGGACTGTCGATGCGGCAGCTGGGTCGTCAGCTGGCCGCCGAAACCCGTACCTACCTGGAGCGCAGCGCCCTGGAACACCTGCAGAGCATGGTTGACAACTACAACCTGCTGCTGCAGCGGGACCGGACCTTCCTGACCGCCGCCCTGAACTTCCAGGTCCGGGAGGTGGAGCGGCGGCTGGCGGCGAAGGAGCCGTCGATGCCGGCTCTTCAGGCCAGCGTCAGTGTCGCCGATTTTGACGCCGGCCGGGGCCCGTCCGATCTGGCCCCCTCTGAACGACACCTCCATTTCGGGCGGAATGGCGAGCTGACGCCGATGCCGGTCAGTTTCAGCGTGCAGTCCTACCATGTCGCGCCGGGCGGGTCATCATCCGCTGACGGTCTGGCACGCTTGGGGGACATGCCGGAGGTCTACAATTTTTTCCGTCGGCTGCGTCCCGACCTGTTTCAGTGGCAGTATACGTCTCTGCAGAGCGGCCTGCATACCAGCTATCCCGGTCATGGCGGCATCCCGGCCGACTTTGACCCCCGCACCCGTCCCTGGTATCGCCAGGCCCGGGAGGCCGACGCGCCGGTGCGGCTGATGCTCGGGGACGCGACCACCCATCGGCTGATGCTGGTGCTGGCGGCTCCGGTCCACAACCCGGACGGCAGTTTTGCCGGTGTGACCGGGATCGACATCGCTTCCGATCGACCTCTCAGTGACTGGCGGCTGCCCGAAGCATGGGCCCAGGCTGCCGATACCATGGTCCTCAGTTTTCACCCGGACGCGGCACTGGACAAAAAACTGGAGATCATGCTCCACGGCAGGGAAGATACGCGTCGCTACCTCTGGCGGCAGGCCGAGCCGAAAAACTATCTCGTTTCCGCCGACCGGGAGAAGATGGCAGCCCTCTGTGATGACCTGGCCAACGGGCAGGGTGGGGTGCGCAAACTCAGTTATCGTGGAGAACAGGCTTACTGGGCCTATGCGACAGCGGCTCCGGGGGAGCCGGTGGCACTGGTCGTGGTTCCCTATGAGCTGGTCACGGCTCAGGCTGAAAAGGCCGGGAGCTATGTCCTGCAGCAGGTGGTGCAGGGGTTGCGGGTCGCCGGGATTCTGCTGCTGGTCGTTATCGCCTGGGTGGTGGTTACCGCAGTTCTGCGGGCGCGGGCCGTGACCCGGCCGGTGGCCGGTCTGGCCGCTGCCGCCGGGAAGCTGGCCGAGGGGGATTTCAACGCGCGGGTCGAAATCCGCACCGGGGATGAATTCGAAGAACTCGGGGAGGCCTTCAACCGGGTCGGTCCCCAGTTGCAGGAACGACAGCAGATGAAGCAGTCGCTACTGGTGGCACGGGAGATTCAGCAGCTGCTGTTGCCGGACAAGATCCCCGACTTCCCCGGGCTGCAGATCGCCGCCGGCATCAGCTACTGTGATGAAATCGGCGGCGATTACTATGATTTTATTCATTCGGACGAAAATAGCCTCGGAGTCGTGGTCGGCGATGTGGTTGGGCACGGGGTCGGTGCCGCCCTGCTGATGGCCTCGGTCAGTGGAGCACTGCGTTCTTCGGTGGCTTCCGGAAACGACAATCTCGAAGCGCTGTTTGATCGGCTCAATCACTATCTTTCCGAGGATGTCGGTGACACCCGTTTCATGACCCTCTTCTATGCCCGTTTCGATCTCGCCCGGCAGTCCCTCTGCTGGATTTCGGCGGGTCACGGTCCGGTTTATTACTACCGTGCCGATTGTCGGAGCATCGAGGAGCTGTCGGTGGTCGGCGTGCCGCTCGGCATCATGAACGATGCCGACTATCCCGAAAGCTGTCGCGAGGCCCTGCGTCCGGGGGATGTGCTGGCAATCGGCACCGACGGTATCTGGGAAGCGCGCAATGCAGCCGGGGAGCAGTTCGGTGAGGATCGGTTCCTGGAACTGCTGCGGGATAACGTCTCTGCTCCGGCCGAGGAGATTTACCGGGTCATTATCGGCGCGGTGCATGATTTTCTCGGCAAGAAGGCGCAGGAGGACGACATTACTCTTGTGATCGTCAAGGCAACCTGATAATTTTCATGAGGGGATCCTGAATTGTCGGATTGATTCAGGTCTGTGGGTTTCTACAAGGAGTTGTGATGATGTCCCGTTCGTTCTTTTTCCGTCTGACGCCGGTCCTTGTGCTGTTGCTGCTCGGTGGTTGTGCCCCGAAGCCGGAATATTCGCAGAATTTCAGTCCGACCACCGATTTTTCCCGTTTCAAAACCTGGAACTGGGAGGACGAGAAATCGGTGCTGGCCGACAACCTCCTTGGCCAGGATCCGATGCAGCGACTGGTGCGCAAGGCGGTGACTCACGAGCTGGAATCCCGGGGGCTCAGGCTGGTGATGGAAAACCCCGATCTGCTGGTCAGTTACCGGGGCAACGTTTTCAAGGCGGTCTACGCTAATCCGAAGGCGACCGGTTTTACTTCGCAGGTGGCCTGGGAACAGAACGACAGCGGCAGTTGGTTCCGTCGCTCCTCGCGCGAAGGAGTGCTGACCATCTTCCTGCTCGACCCGCAGACCAGGCAGCCGGTCTGGTCGGCGACCGGCCGCGAGCCGATTGCTGATGAAAGCGAGGCCCGGCGCAAGATTCCAGGTGTCGTGCGGACCCTGCTCTCATCCTTTCCGCCGCAGCGCCGATAGATCGATGCGTCGGCCGGCGGGGATGCCTTGTCTGTTGCTGGGCGCCTGCAGGATACCGGTCGGCCCTCCTTTCATTCGATCCCTTCCTCCGGGGACCACAGCCCCTTCCTTTCTCGCTTCATGACCGGTTTATTGAGGTCGGTGACCTTATTTCTCCCGGCAGCCCGGCGGTGCGGTGATGGCCGCCAACCTTCCCCGGTCACTGCAGGTAGCGGATAATTTGTTATTCTGGAGCGAACCGGGCGATTTTTATCGGCGTTTCTTTGCTGAATCCCGGGATGCCAATCTCTCTTCCGGCGACCGTCTGTTGCTCCGGACCGAAAGGTTCGGCTGTCAGCGGTTTAAGCCCCTTTTGAATTCGATTGACGGGGAATGTCCTTGTCCGAGTTGATGGCCTGTCATGAATGCGATCTGCTGACCCGGCTGCCCGAACTGCCGCCAGGGGGGCGTGCCCATTGCCCGCGTTGCGGCTGTCTGCTGCAGCGTGATCGGCCGAACAGTATCGAAAAAACCCTGGCGCTGTCTTTTGCCGGCCTGGTCCTCTTCATCGTGGCGGTCAGCTTTCCTTTTCTGGCTATGAAGGCGGGTGGTTTCGAACAGCACAGCAACCTGCTGACCGGGGTCTGGCTGCTGCTGGAGCAGAAGATGGTGCTGCTCGCCATGGTGGTGCTGCTGACCTGCGTTCTCTTTCCCCTCGCCGGTATTCTCGGTCTGCTCTACGTGTTGCTGCCGCTTCACTTCGGCCGTCGACTGCCGCGGGCGGAAGTGGTCTTTCGCCTGGTCAGCCACCTGCAGCCCTGGAGCATGATGGAGGTCTTCATGCTCGGCATTCTCGTCTCGCTGGTCAAGCTGGGGCACCTGGCGGAAGTGATCCCGGGGATCTCTCTGTGGGCCTTCGCGGTGCTGATCTTCGTTCTCGCCGCCCAGACCGCGGTGCTTGATCACCATCAGGTCTGGGAACGGCTGGAGGCCTTGCGATGAAGGCCGCCAGCATGACCGCGCGGCGGCAGAACCTGGTCAGCTGCCACAACTGCCACCTGTTGTGCGATGCACCTGTTCCCGTCGGGAAACAACAGGTTGCCTGTTGCCCTCGTTGCGGAACGACGCTCCACAGTCGCAAGCCGAACAGCCTGATGCGGACCTGGGCGTTGGTCTTCGCTGCCGTGATTCTCTATCTGCCGGCCAACCTGCTGCCGATCACCATCACCCGTGCGATCGGCATCACCCAGTCCGATACCATCATCAGCGGCGTCATCTACTTTCTGCACAGCGGCATGGTGCCGATCGCGCTGGTGATTTTTATCGCCAGTGTCTTTGTGCCGTTGATGAAACTGCTGATCCTGATTTACCTGCTGATTTCGGTACAGCGCCGTTCGCGCCGGAGGCTGGTCGACCGAACCCGCCTCTATCGCCTGACCGAACTGGTCGGTCGATGGTCGATGGTCGATGTCTACGTGGTCACCATTCTGGTCGCCCTGGTCAAACTGGGCGCCGTTGCCCGGGTCGATGCCGGACCGGCGACACCCTACTTTGCCGGAGTGGTGATCATTACCATGTTCGCCGCGGAGAGTTTTGATCCGCGCCTGATCTGGGATGTGATGGAGGATGACGAATGAGCGAGGAAAAAACGGAGCAGCCGGTTGTCCGGACGGCCGAGGTGCGTACCCGCAAAGGGTTCTCGATTGTCTGGCTGGTACCTCTGGTTGCCCTGGCGATCGGCGGCTGGCTGGTTTTCAAGGCGGTTTCGGAGCAGGGACCGCTGGTCACCATCCACTTCAAGACTGCAGAAGGGCTGGAGGCCGGGAAGACCAAGGTCCGGTACAAGGACGTCGAGGTCGGCAAGGTCGAGGAGATCGATCTGGAACCGGGACTTGACGGGGTGGCGGTCAAGGCGCGGATGAATCCCAGTGCCAAACCGTACCTGACCGACAAGACCCGTTTCTTCGTGGTCCGGGCGCGGATCGCCGCCGGTGAGATCTCGGCCCTCGGCACCCTCCTGTCCGGGGCCTATATCGGTGTCGATCCGGTTAAGGAGGGGAAGCTGACGAAGGTTTTCGAAGGGCTTGAAAAGCCGCCGGTGATCACCACCGACCGTCCCGGGCGCAAGTTCATGCTGCGTTCGGAAAATCTTGGTTCCCTGGATATCGGTTCGCCGGTCTACTTCCGCCAGATCAAGGTCGGCCAAGTCATCGACTACGCTTTCAATGATGTCGGCGACGCGGTCAATATCGAGGTTTTCATCAATGCTCCGCATGACCGGCGAGTCACCCGGGCGACCCGTTTCTGGAATGCCAGCGGTGTTGACATGACGTTGAATGCCGAGGGCATAAGGATCAACACCCAGTCACTGGTTTCCATTCTTCAGGGGGGAATTGCCTTTGCCACACCGAAACGTCTGGTGGCAAAAGAGCCGGCTCCGGAAGGCTCCCGCTTTGTTCTTTACCCCGACCGGCAGAGCATTCAGGAACGGGAATACACCATCAAGAACTACTACCTGATGTACTTCGATCAGTCGGTGCGTGGTCTCAGGCCGGGTGCGCCGGTTGAATTCCGCGGTATCAAGGTCGGCGAGGTGGTCGATGTCCGGCTGGTGATCAACGCCGAGGAACTGAAGGCGAAAATCCCGGTGCTGGTGATGATCGAGCCGGAACGGATGGAGTACCGCCGCAATGATGAGCCGGCCGAACGTTCTTATGATCAGCTCAAGGGGTTGGACGCCGTCAGCAGGGACAGAGAAAAGGAACTGGTTCGCCGGGGTTTGCGGGCACAGTTGAAGACCGGCAGCCTGCTGACCGGAGCGCTCTATGTCGACCTGGACATTCACCCGGAGGCGAAACCGGCCGAGATCTATTACGATGGCCTCTACCCGGTTTTCCCGACCGTCCCCGGTTCGCTGGAACAGCTCACCGACAAGTTCGAGCGGATTATGGCCAGGGTTGAAAAAATTCCCTTCGACAGTATCGGCCGCAACCTTGATCAGACCCTGGCAGCGGCCCGCAGCGCGCTGCGGAAGATCGACCGGACCACCATTCCGCGGGTTAACGCGGTCCTGCAGCAGGTCGATCAGCAGACGGTTCCCGACCTGAACGCGACTTTGCGGCAGCTGGATGAAACCCTGGCGGATATCAAGGCAACCCTCGGCAGTGATTCGGCCCTGAATTACAATGCCCGTACCGCCCTTGATGAACTCGGTAGCGCGGTGCGTTCGATCCGGGCCCTGACCGAGTACCTGGAGCGCAATCCTGAAGCCCTGATTTTCGGCAAGAAAGAGGAACAGAAATGATCAAGCTTTTTATCCACAAGATATCCGTATGGCTTCTGTTCGGGCTGGTTATCGGTCTTGCCGGCTGTGGCGGGCATTCGCCGAAAACCTCATTTTACAAGTTGGTTCCGTTGGCTGAACTGGGTGAATTGGACGAGGCTGTGCCGCATTATGACTTCAGCGTCGGCGTCGGGCCGATTACCATTCCCGACTATCTCAAAAGACCGCAGATCGTAACCCGTGAGAGTAACAGCAGACTGCAGATCGCAGAGTTCCACCGCTGGGCCGGTCTGCTGGAAAAGGATATTGCCGCGGTCATGGTCGATAATCTTACGGATCTGCTCGGCAGTGAGAGGGTGGTAACCTATCCTTGGGATCGTCTGGCCAGGCCCGACTACCGGGTGGTTTATGATATTCAGCGTTTCGATGGAACCCCTGGTGTCGAGGCGGTCCTGAAGGTTCGCTGGACGGTTTTCGATACGGTTGCGGGCAAGGCGGAGAAGGTTCTCGGAAAACGCTACCGGCTGCCGCTGGAGGACCCCGGTTATGAATCGCTGGTGAAAGCTGAGAGTGAACTGCTTGGACAGTTCAGTCGGGATGTGGCCGCTGAGCTGTTGCAGAAGAAACTGTCGGATTGAGATGGATGTCCGTATTCGGATGTTTTTCGGGCCGTCTTCTTGACTGAAGGATAAATTTAGTTACCATTCATGAAATTGATATTGATTTACCTGACTCCGTGAGTCCCTTTTCGGTGGGCGGCACCAGACATTGACCTGAACTTCCCAAAATTACCCGTGAACCTGTGGGGGCGTTTCAGATTTTTGAAGATTTCATTCAGGACCGGCACTTGCCCTTTCCGTCCGACAGGAACTCGCTGAGTCTGGTATTGACCAGAACATTTCGGGCGTCTTCGTGCTAGTACCATGTAACCCATAATCTTTCGCATCTTGCTGGTTATTTTCCGCGTCAACTGCGTTGCGCTTCACCGCTTCATAGCTACGGCTATGCAGCGGAAAGCGCGCCTTGTCGACACGGAAAATCCCGGCGCAATATTACGAAATCCTATGAGTTACAGGGTACTAGCTGAAGAAATGGGGACGTTCATTCTGAAAGGAGCATGTCATGCGGATGGAGAAAACAATGAAACAGATGTTGATTACCCTGGTGGCGCTGGTTTTTCTGGTCGGTGTTGCCGGATCGGCGCTGGCCTTCGTTGACAGCGAAACCGGTGAAGGCGGGGTGCGGGGGGCGACTCAGATGGCTGCCGGTGCCGGTCTCGTCATGGTTCCCGATTACGAGGGCTCGGACGATTACACTGCGAGGCCTCTGCTGCTCTTTCAGTCTCATTACAAGAGCGGTCGTTTCGTTGATCTTTTCGCCAACCGGCTGCGGGTCAACCTGCTGCCGAACGCGCAGTATTATCTCGGTCCTGTGCTGCAGTACCGGGCCAAGCGGGACAATGATGTCGATGACGATCAGGTGAGCCGGATGAAGGAAGTCGACACCGCCATCGAGGCCGGTGTTTTCGGCGGGTTTGCCCTGAACAACTGGATCGTCAGCATTCAGTATGTCCTCGATGTCTCCGATGCCCATGACGGCAGCCTGGTGACCCTGAGCGGGGGTTATCGTTACGTGCCCAGCCGGGACCTGACCCTGATGCCGACCTTGTCGGCCACCTATGCCGACAGCGATTACATGCAGACCTACTTCGGCGTCAGTGCCGGCAACCGCGGCACGTCCACCCTGCCCAATTTCAAGGCCTCTTCCGGCCTCAAGGATGTGACCGCCGCCCTGCTGGTCGACTATCATCCCTGGCAGCACTGGAAACTGGTCGGTGGCGCCGGCTTCAAATCCCTGCTCGGTGATGCCTCCGACAGCCCGCTGGTTGACCAGCAGGGTTCCGATTCGCAGCTGATTGTCGGCATCATGGCCGCCTACCAGTTCTGAAAATCCATTCGTATTCCAGTTCCATGTGAAAGACCGGCCCGAGTTGTCAGACAACTCGGGCCGGTTGCCTTTTGGCCGGCGACAAACCTGCTTCTCAGAGAGGATGCAGGGGCTGCTGCGGCGAAATAAGCGGAGCGTTCCATTGAAAATATGCCGGAAGCGGCTAGAATGTCAAACATGCCAGGACAGCTTTTTCTTTATTTTTTCAATAAGATAGATTGAATCAACGAGTTCATTTGAAACGGGTCAGTGTTTCAGGAGACCTGTCCCTGAGCTTGACAGGCAGAAGGTTCGATTTTGAAGTTCTTTTGGGGGCGCATTTTCGTTCCGGTTCTTTTGTGGACGGCTCTTTTTCCCGGATCCGCGGTTTCGGCCGATGTCCGACTGGTCGTCAGCGGGGTCAAGGGAGCGTTGCGCAAGAATGTTGAGGCGGCGTTGCAGTTGCCGAGCGGGCTGGTCCACGACGGCCGGACCAATCGTCGCTGGCTGGAGCGCCTGCTGCAGAAGGCCCCGGCGGATGCCCGCAAGGCCCTGGAACCGCTCGGTTATTATCATGGTCAAGTCAAGGCGGAACTGGTCGGGGGGCGGGAGCGGGAGGAGTTGCGGGTGCAGGTCGATCCCGGTGAGCCGATTCGCCTGGGTCGGGTACGGGTGACGGTGACCGGACCGGGTGCCGAACGGTTGCCGTTGCGACGGATGGTTGCCGGTTTTTCGCTGAAAAGTGGCGATCAGCTCAATCATAAGGCTTACGAGGATGCCAAGCTGGCCCTGCGGGTGGCCGCGGTTGATCTCGGTTATCTCAAGGCGAAATATCGGCGCAGCCGGGTCGAGGTTGACGTCGAAGCTTATCGCGCCGATGTCGATCTGGAGCTGGAGACCGGTCCGCTGTTCTATTTCGGTGAGATCAGTATTGAGGGAGGCGATTCGTTTCCTCCCGATTTTTTACGGCGCTATCTTGAATTTTCCGCCGGTGATATCTTTTCCAATAAACAATTGAGCCGTACCCGGATCAATTTTCTCAAGGCCGACCGGTTTGATGATATCCAGCTGGTTCCTGAAATCGAGCTTGCCAGGCGGCAACTGGTGCCGGTCCGTATCCGCCTCAAGGAAGGCGCCCGGCGCCGGCTGCGGGCCGGGGTCGGTTACGGGACCAATACCGGCGCGCGCCTGACCCTCAACTACCAGGAGTTGAATCTCTGGCAGCGCGCTCACCGTTTCGAGGCCGATTTCAGCCTGGCACAGAAAACCCAGGCGCTCATCACCCGCTATACCATTCCCCTGCCGGGGCATAAGGAGAATTCCTGGGGGATCAACGCCGGACTCTCCAAGGAAGATATCGATGTCTATGAAACCGAGATTATTCATCTGGAAGGCGAGCGGGTTTTCGGCCTCGGCAGTGATGCCGTCATTTCGTTTTCCCTTCGGCAGCAACGTGAGGATTACACCATCGGCCGGCGTTCCGATATCTCGACCCTGCTGCTGCCGGGAATCCGTTACCAGCGCCGACATTATGATGACCCGGTCAATCCGAACCGGGGGGTTCAGTATCGCCTGGAGCTGACCGGCAGTCACGACGCGTTGCTTTCCGACAGCACGCTGTTGCGCTTTACCGGGGGCGGAGCGCTGATGCAGCCGTTGGGGGAGGACTGGACCCTGTTGCTGCGCAGTTATTTCGGACTGCTGGCCCATGATGGTGATTTCAATGATGTGCCGGTTTCGATGCGGTTCTTCGTTGGTGGCGACAATGGTGTGCGCGGCTACGCCTACAAGTCCCGCGGGGCGACCGATGAAACCGGGCGGGTGATCGGTGGTGACGGTCTGGCCGGAGGAAGCCTGGAGGTGGAATATGCCTTCAGCAAACGCTATGGGGCCGCCCTCTTCTATGACGTCGGAAGCGCTTTCATGGCTTTTCAGCAGGTGCGTTTTATTCAGGGGGCCGGTGTCGGTGCCCGTGTCTATACCCCGGTCGGACCGATCAAGATCGACCTGGCACGCCAGCTTCATGAGCCGAACCCGGGCTGGCGCATTCACTTCAGCGTCGGGTTTGACCTGTGACGCGGCGGTTCAAAGGCCTGTTCGCGGCCCTGACGCTGTTGCTGTCGGTGCTCGTTGCCGGCGGCTGGCTGCTTTACAGCTCTTCCGGGGCCGGCTGGCTGCTGCAGCGGATTGATGGTTTCGGCGGTGTCCGGATCGAGGTTGGTTCGCTGCAGGGGCAACTGGCGACGGGGCTTGACCTGCAGGGGGGGCGGGTCGCCTGGGATGGTGGCCGGCTGGCATTCGCGGAGTTGCAGTTCGGCTGGAACCCGTGGGCACTGTTCGGTGGCGGGGTGGATATTGAACAGCTGCGGGTGACGGGTCTTGATCTGTGGGTCGATACGACCGCGACCGATTCCGACCCCCTGACGGCACTGCCGCTGACGGCCGACCGGCTTGAACTGCCCTCTCCCTGGCCGCTGCCCGCCTGGCTGCATGGCGAGATCAGGCAGCTGCGGCTGAGTCGTTTCAATTATCATTCCGGCGACGGGGTGACGGTGATTGCCGACCGAATCGAAGGTCGACTGCAGTTGCGTGACCGGCAACTGCAGATCTCTCCTGCTGTTTACATGTCTCCCTACGTTGAGCTTTCCGGTGACCTGCGTTGGGACCTGCGGACCATGCGTCTTGACTACCGGGCTGAAGTGGTCCTGCCGGAAGAGCTGGTGTCCGGGGAATCTCTGGGAAACGTCGGGTTGTCGGCGACCGCGACCGGGAGGCTTCAGGTTCAGGGTGACTGGCGGGCCTATCGCGGCACCCTGCTGTTGCGGAACGGTCCGACCCGCCTGGCGGGGGACGTATTCGGTAATCTCGACGGGGTCTGGTTGCGTCATCTTCAGGGGGACTGGCTGCAGGGGCAATTGGAGCAGGGACGGCTCGATCTTGACTGGCGCCGGGATTTCCGCATGGACTGGCGGGTGGCGGTCGGGCACCTCAACCCGGCTGAAACTGTCCTTGGCAGGGCCGGCGATCTTTCCTTTGCCGGCAGCGGCAGTCTCCGGGTTCCGGAGACCGCTCCGCTGGTGATTGCGGCGGCCGTCGACAACCTGCACGGACAGCTGCAGGGATATCCGCTCACCGGTCATGGCCGAATCCGCCTGGTTGGGGAGGAGCTTTCCTTTGAGGATCTGCAGTTGCGTTCCGAGGGGCTGGTGCTGAGTGCCGCGGGTGACCTGGCCGAGCGTTTCGATTTCCAGCTCCAGGTGGCCGATCTTTCCCGTTGGATCGAAGGCGCTGCCGGGAAGATTGTCGGCAGCGGCTGGTTGCGGTTTGACGACGGCGGGTGGGCCGGCGACGGCGAGCTGTCGGGACAGCAGCTGCAGTGGCGGGGGCTGCGGATCGGCGATCTGCAGGTGAACGCCGCCCATCCCGGGGCGGAGGCTGCGCTGAATGTCAACATCAGGGCTGCGGATATCGATCAGGGAGGGTTGCAGATCTCAACCCTGAATGCTGTTGTTGCCGGTCTCACGGAGGATCATCGGCTTGATTTGCGGCTGGAAGGTCCGGAGGGATCCCTGGCTTTGTCGGCGGTCGGCAGTTGGGACGGAGAGGAATGGCGCGGTACCGTGGAACATTTCACCACCAGACTGCTGGATGGTGCGGCGCTGATACTCCAGCATCCGGCTGCGGTCCGCTGGAGTACGCGGCGCTGGGCGGTTGCCCCGCTGCTGGTGACCGGTGCTGCCGGAGAGAGTCTGCGACTGGCGGGACACTACCAGGTTGAACGCCGTGACGGCGATATCTCCGGTTCCTGGCGCAAGCTGCGACTGGAGCGCCTGGCGTCGTTGCTGCCGGAACAGATCCTGCGGGGGGAGAGTTCCGGTTCCTTCAGCCTGCAACTGCAGGCCGGTCGCCCGGTCCAGCTCGCATTGAAGATCGATGCCGCCGGGGAGTTGCGCCATCAATCCTGGGACGAAGCGCTGCGGGAGTTGCATCTCGACCTTGATTGGCATCAGCGTCGGCTGGTTTTCAGTGTCCGGGCCGTCGGCAGCAGGGAGGCTGGGCTGGAGTTTTCCGGTGACGCCCGGCAGCCTCTCGGCCTGGATTTCCCCGAGGAGGGCCAGTTTCATTTTTCCGCGGTCAGGTTGCGGCTTGCCGCCCTGCGCCGCTGGCTGCCGGCGGAGCTGTCGGTGCGGGGTCAGGTCGCCCTTGAAGGAGAAGGTCGCTGGCTTGGCGGCGGACGTTTCCGTTTGAGCGGGCAGGCAACCGGCAGCGGCGCCGAATTGTCCTGGCGTGACAGTCGGGGTGTGCTTCATTCACGGTTGAAGGAAGCCGGTCTGGAGTGGCAGTGGCAGGAGAAGACCCTGCGACTGGGGTGTCGACTGGTCCTGAACGATGGGGGAGGATTGCATGGTGAGTTGGCTCTGCCTCTGGCCGCCGCCTGGCCGCCGGTTATCGATCGAGATGCTCCGGTGACGGGTGCCGTCAGTGGAGAACTGGCTGAAACCGGCATGCTCGAAGCCCTGTTGCCGATGCCGATCGAGGAGCTGAGCGGCCGGCTGGTCCTTGACCTGGGACTGGGCGGCACCCTGCATCGTCCCGCGCTGCAGGGGCGGATCGGTCTGCGGCAGGCCGGAGCCTACCTGCCGCAGCTTGGTATCAGCCTGCGGCCGATCGAACTGGATATGCGGCTGAGTGGAGATCGGGCCGAAATCGAGACGTTGCGCATCGTGTCCGGGGCCAGCGTCCTGCGGGGTCGCGGCTGGTTGAAGCTCGGGGGAGAGGGAGGCTTCCGCTACCGGTTGGAGCTTCAGGGGGATAATTTCCTGGCCGCCGATTTACCGGAACTGGTCGTCGAGCTTTCCCCCGAGATTGAACTCAGTGGTGACGCTGAGCGGCTGCAGGTCACGGGACAGGTGCTGGTGCCGCGGCTTGAGCTGCGTGGGGTCCGGGCGGCGCCCGAGGTTCCTCCCAGTCCTGATGTGGTGGTTCTGCAAACGGAATCACCGGTTGCTGCCGACGCGACAGCATGGCAGCCGGAAGTGCTGTTGAAGGTGGTACTCGGTGATCGGGTGACGGTGGCGGCGGGGGGCGTGAACGCCCGTCTTGGCGGGGCTGTCGATATCAGCCTCGCGGCCGGCGGAGTCCCCCGGGCCGATGGCGAGATTCATATTGTCGAAGGAGATTTCGCGGCCTACGGGGTACGTCTGAAGATCCGTCACGGGCGGCTTCGCTATCGGTCCGCACCGCTGAATAACCCGTCCCTGGATATTCTGGCGATGCGCGATCTGGGGCAGCTTCAGGCCGGCGTACAGATCGGCGGCACGGCCAGGAGGCCGCGCATCACCCTCCATTCGCGTCCGGCGATGCCGGAAAAAGATATCCTGCTGGCGATTGTTACAGGTCGCCGGGCGTCTTCAAGTGGCGGTGATGAAGGGATGCTGATGCTCGGCACCGGAGCCCTGATGGCTCCCGGCGAATCCCTCTTCTCCAAGATCGGCCTGACCAATATTGATCTCCAGGGGCTTTTTTCCGGAGAGGGCGGGCTGCGGCTGCGCCATCGCCTGGCCGAGCGCTGGGAGGTCGAGTCGGTACTCGGTATCAACAGCGGTATCGATCTCTTTTACCTGATTGAATTCCATTGAACGGGATTCTGGAGACTGATGATGGACCCTCTCTGGTTGACCATTGCTTTCGGCGGCGGCTACCTGCTGCGCCAGGTCGGACTGCCGCCGATGGTCGGATTTCTGATCGCCGGCTTTGTCCTCAACGGACTTGGAATCCAGGGAGGGGATCTGCTGCGGACCATGGCCGATCTCGGCGTCACCCTGCTGCTTTTCAGTATCGGTCTCAAGCTCGATCTCCGCAGCCTGTTGCGGGCGGAAATCTGGGCCGGGAGCAGCCTGCACCTGTTGCTCAGCGTGCTGTTGACAGGGCTGTTTATTCTGGCATGCGATGCTTTGGGGGTCGGCCTGTTCGCCGGACTTGATTTCCAGGTTGTGTTGCTGGTTGCCTTTGCCCTCAGTTTTTCCAGCACCGTTTTCGCGGTCAAGGTGTTGGAGCAAAAGGGGGAGATGGCGGCCATGCACGGCCGGGTGGCGATCGGTATCCTGATCATGCAGGATGTCTTCGCGGTTCTCTTTCTGACCATTTCCGCCGGCAAGGTTCCTTCCCCCTGGGCCCTGGCCATTCCTCTCCTGCTCTGGCTGCTGCGTCCCCTGCTGTATCGCCTGCTCAATCGCTGTGGTCATGGTGAACTGCTGGTGCTGTGCGGATTTTTTCTCGCCCTGGTGGCCGGTTATTCCGGCTTTGTGCTGCTTGGTCTCAAGGGTGATTTGGGAGCGCTGATCATGGGGGTGCTGTTGTCAGGGCATTCGCGCGCTTCGGAACTGTCCAAGTCGCTGCTCGGTTTCAAGGACCTGCTGCTGGTCGGATTTTTTCTCAGCATCGGTCTTTCCGGTGTTCCCGACGGTGCCACGCTGGTCACCGCCCTGCTGCTGGTATTTCTGTTGCCGTTTAAAACCGGCCTCTATTTTCTCCTGTTGACCCGGTTCCGGCTGCGTGCCCGTTCCGCTCTGTTGGCTTCCTTCAGCCTGGCGAACTACAGTGAATTCGGATTGATCGTCGGCGCCATCGCGGTTTCATCCGGTTGGCTCGACAGCCAGTGGTTGGTCGCCGTGGCCATCGCCCTGTCGCTCAGTTTTGTCCTCGCCGCTCCCTTGAACAGTGCCGCCGCCACCCTTTACGAGCGTTGGCAGGAATCCCTGAAGCGGTTTGAAACCAGAACCCGGCACCCGAGTGACCAGCCGCTTGAGCCGGGAGAGGTTTCCATCGCGGTGTTCGGCATGGGGCGTATCGGGACCGCGGTTTACGACTATTTTCACAAGCGTTATGCTGACAAGGTGGTCGGAGTCGATTACAACAAGGAGAAAGTCACGCGGCATTGTCGGGATGGGCGTCATGTCATCTACGGCGATCCGACCGATCCCGATTTCTGGGCGCGGATGCCGCGTGACAATCGGGTCGAGCTCTGCCTGCTGGCGATGCCGAAGCACGTGGCCAACATCTCTGTGGCCGCGACCATGCGGGGACGCGGTTACCAGGGCCGGTTGGCAAGTATCGCCTATTTTGCCGATCAGATCGATGAGCTGGAAACTCTCGGTGTCGCGACCTTTGATTTCTATGCCGAAGCCGGCAGCGGTTTTGCCCGCCATGCTGATCAATTGTCGGCTCGGGATTTAGCGGACTTTTAATCCGGCGGGTCTTGGCTAACGGTAAAATGCTGGTAACCTTTGAATTTCAGCTGTCTCCCTTCTTGACCGTCAGGAGTCGATCATGAAAACAAGCGTTGTCCGGAGCAGTCTTTTTCTCTCATTGAGTTGTTTTTTTCTGCTGGCCGGTTGCGCGCCAAGTACTTCGGGTAATGTCTATACTCGCGACCAGGCCCGTACCAGCCATTCTGTCTACTACGGCACCATTCTGCGGGCCGATCCGGTGACCATCGAGGGCAAGTCCTCGGCCGTAGGGGCGATTGCCGGTGGAGCCCTGGGCGGTGTTCTCGGCAATGCGGTCGGGAGTGGCAAGGGCCGCAATCTTGCCACCGTGGCCGGAGCCCTGGGCGGTGCGGCCGCCGGGTCGGCGATTGAAAAGAAGACCACCACCGTGCAGGGGGTGGAACTTGAAGTTGAACTGGACAACGGTGAGCTGCTTGTGGTTGTCCAGGAGGCCGATGCCGCTTATCGGGTCGGTGACCGGGTGCGGGTGATCAAGGATGCCCGGGGCACGACCCGGGTTCGTCAATAGCGGGCTGATGAAAAACGTCCATTGCGGCGTTGTTTTTCCCCCGCGTCAACGACGTACCTTCTAGTACACCTTGTTCCGGGGGTTGCGGACGCCTTGTGACTGGACATTTTTGCCCAGCCCGGGGAATATGTCTTTTTCAACCCCCTGATAGTTCTTGGTGCCCGTCTGCACTTGGCTTGCCCTTTCTGAGGAGTTTTTAATGTCGTCCAAGCTAGAGGAATTTCTGCAAAAGGAATCGTCCGTCGGCATTCTGCTGATGGTGGCAACGGTGCTGGCGATGGTTTGTGCCAACAGTTCGCTGCAGTCGGTTTACGAGTACATTCTCAACACCCCCTTTGAGGTTCGCCTCGGGCGGTATATTCACATTGCCAAGCCGTTGTTGTTGCTGGTCAATGACGGCCTGATGGCGATTTTCTTCCTGCTGGTCGGGTTGGAGGTCAAGCGGGAAGTGATGGTCGGCCAGCTTTCCAGTCGCGCGCAGATCATTCTGCCGGGTATCGCCGCCCTTGGCGGCATGATTGCTCCGGCTCTCTGCTACGTGCTGATCAATATCGGTGATTCCGCCGCCCTCAATGGCTGGGCGATTCCGGCCGCCACCGACATCGCCTTTGCTCTTGGAGTCCTGGCACTGCTCGGCAAGCGGGTTCCGTCTTCGCTGAAAATCTTTCTGCTGGCCCTGGCGATCATGGATGACCTCGGGGCGATCATCATCATCGCGCTCTTTTATTCCGGTGACCTGTCCATCAGCATGTTGTGGATGGCGGCTATCTGCCTGGTGGTCCTGTTCCTGCTGAATATCTTCAAGGTGGAACGGATGGCGGCCTATATCACCGTCGGCGTCTTCCTGTGGATCTTCGTGCTCAAGTCGGGAGTTCACGCGACTCTCGCCGGGGTTGCCCTGGCCTTCGCCATCCCGCTGAAAAGCAACCGGGATGAAAGTTTCTCTCCGGCTGGAAAGCTGGAGCATGATCTGCACCCCTGGGTCAGCTTTCTGATTCTGCCGATCTTCGCCTTTGCCAATGCCGGTATTCCCCTTTCCGGCATGGGATTGGGCGACCTCTTTCACTCGGTTCCGCTCGGTATCATGGTCGGCCTGGTGGTCGGCAAACTGGCCGGGGTCTATGGCTGTTCGATTCTGGCGGTCAAGACCGGGTTGGCGGCGATGCCCGAAGGTGCCACCAATCGCCACCTGTTCGGGGTCGCGGCTCTCTGTGGAATCGGTTTCACCATGAGCCTGTTTATCGGTGGCCTGGCTTTTGAACATGTCGGTGGTGATGCCGAGGCTTATATGCTCAGTCATCGCCTCGGTATCCTGACCGGCTCTCTGATTTCCGGTCTGCTCGGTTATTTTATTCTTCTGACCGGTGGCCGTGCCGTTTTGACGGACAAAAACCCATCGCCAGTTGCCTCGTCACCGGTACAGACAGCGGCCGATGATTATTAAGCGGGTTCGGCCAGTCTCCAACGGGGGGAAGGTCGAATTCCACCTGGTTGTCTGGCTCTGTCTGCTGCTGGTGGTGCTGGTCGGGGGGCTGCTCGGGGTCTTCAGCTTTCTTGGGCAGAGAGCCCGCGGCGAAATGACCATCAGTATGGTGCGTCAGGCCGCCAGCGTGGCATCGCGTCGCTTTCAGCGGCAGATCGAAGGCAGTCATCGACTGCTGGAAACGCTCAGCGGCTGGGGGCGTGAGGGGTTGCTGGTTGATCAGGACGTCGACGGCCTGCGCCGGAAACTGCTGCCGCTGGTGGAAAATTTTCCGGCGATAGCCGGGCTCTCCCTGGCGGATGATGAGGGGCGGGATTTTTTTCTTGCCAGGGACCAGGGCGGTTGGCTGGTTCGTCATTCACGAGGAGTGGGCGCTCCACAGCATTGGCAGTTCTGGAAAGGTGGGGCATTGCAGCGGCAGTGGGATGCCACAGAAAATTTTGATCCGCGGCAGCGTATCTGGTATCAGCCGGCCCGCAAACAGCCGGGTACCGTTGTCTGGAGCGGCCTCTACCGGTTTCATACTCTCAAGCGTTTCGGCGTGAGTGCCTCTATTGCCTGGCAGGGAAAACAGGGCTTCCAGGTCGCCGCCGTCGATCTGTTGATTGATGACCTGGTCAAGGCCCTGCGGGTTCCGGAGTTGGGGGAATCGGGGGTGGTCTTTTCCGTTTCCAGGGATGGCCTTCTCAATGACCTTGCCTCGGGACCAGTCGGTAGTGAAAACCGACAGTTGCTTGCTGCCTACCGGAAGGTACGTCGTCCCGAAGACTCGGTGACCTCCTTCAGCTTCCTTGGGACCACCTGGTATGCCGGGGAGGAGCAGGTGGCTCTGGATAACGCCCGGGTCAGGATTGGTATCCTGGTTCCTGAAAGTGAAATCAATCCCGGCTTAAGCGGCGTCCGGCGTCAGTTTCTTGCGGTTGCCGCTGTTATTCTGCTGATCGGCATCCTCGCAATGTTGTTCGTTCTCAGGCGTTTTCGGAGGCATTTTGTCCCGGCGGTCACCCGGCCGGATGCCGCCTGGCTGCAGGCGGTGATCAGCGGCGGGGAAAATGTCCGGGTCGAATTCAAATCGACCATGCGCATGAACCTCAAGTCGGGGCGGGCCGGCAAGGAGATTGAACTCGCCTGGCTGAAAGGGGTGGTCGGTTTTCTCAATACGGCCGGCGGAACCCTGCTGATCGGTGTCAACGATGATGGTGACATCGTCGGCCTGGAGGCTGACGGGTTTCAGAACGAGGACAGGTGCCGACTTCATTTCAAAAACCTGGTGGCCCAGCATATCGGCCTGGAATTTTCGCGTTGTCTGCATTTCGATCTGGTCGAGCACGACGGCAGGCAGGTGGCGGTGGTTCAGGTTGACCGCTCCTCGGAACCGGCTTTTTTGCGTCAGGGCAAGGAGGAAGATTTCTATATTCGCAGTGGCCCGGCCAGTGTCAAGCTGACCGGACGGCAGATGCTGCAGTATCTTTCCAGAAAAACCCGCAGGACCGCAAACCATTTTGACCCGACGAGATGATGTCAGTGGTCGAGGGCCTGATTGTCAGGTCAGATCAGGCTGGCGGTGCAAAGGAGTCAAGTTATGATCGAAGGACTTTGGACGGGGGAGTGGGACTCGACAGTCCTCGGCCAGTCCGGGGAAGGAGCCGGGGTGTTCATTTTTCGGGATGGGCGTATTTACGGAGGCAGTGCCCGTTATTATTTCTTCGGTGAATATCACCTTGCCGGTGAGCAGGTGAGAGCCACGCTGCTGATTTCCCATTACAGTGGCCCTCCGAGTGGGCTTCTCGGACCGGTGGACGAGGGACAGATCTGCCTGGTCGGGACTCTGGCTGGAGATGAAATGGTTCTCAAAACCGGAGAGCAGGACGAGGCTTTCAGTCTCGCGGCGCGGTTGGTTAAACGGACCGGGATCAGCCGGTAATCCTTTTCTGCATCTTGTCGAGATAGCGGTCAAGTTCGCTGATGCTGGAAAAGACCTGCTGCGAAGGCAGGGCATTGATGATCTCGAAGACCTTCTTGATCTGCGGCTGCAGGTTCATCATCATAAGGTTGCCGGAGACCTCCTTCAGTCCCTTCTTGGTCTTCAGCACCACCCTGACGCCGGCGCTGCTGATATAATCGAGGTTTTCAAAGTCAAAAATTATCGCGGTTGGAGTGGTTTCCAGCAGGCGGTTGGTTTCGGTTTCCAATGATCCGGCGGTATTGGTGTCGAGAGAACCGTTCAGTTTGATGATAAAGATCCCGGCAAGTTCTTCCCGAGTTTCATATGTCAGGCTCATCAGTGTTGTCCTCCTTGTAATTCCTTAAGTATATCAGGAAATTCGTTTCTGCATGGTGAGGATATTTTCTCCATCGGCATAACGATAGGCAAGGTTGTCCATCATCTGTCGCAGATAGAAAATTCCCAGTCCTCCGACCTCCCGCTCGTCGAAAGGTATTTCGAAATCCGGTGATCTTTCCTGCAGAGGGTTGAAGCGTCGACCGTTGTCACGCAGTTCAATATGGATGATGCCCTCCCGGCAGTGCACAACCAGGTGAATGTGGCCTGTGGCAGGCGTCAGTTCTCCATGTTCAATAATGTTGACGACCGCTTCTTCCAGTGCCATGGTCAGTTCGAAACGGGTATCACTTTTCAGGCCCATGCGATCGGCAAAGGTTGTGATCACCTGTTTGAGTCGTTCGATTTCCGCGTGATCGATCGTGATGTCCAGTTCAATCCGGTTCATGGTTTTTCCAGCATAGCCTGAAGCTGAAAGAGGTCAAGCTGCTGGCCGTTGCAGAGGAACCTGTTAAAATCCAAATAACCGTATCCATGGATAAACCTGAATCAGTGAGTTTCTGTTGGGTGGAGAGTGCAAGTGCTTGGTCTGCAAGAGATTTCCAAAAATCTGAAGCGCACCCATAGGTTCGCTGGTGATTTTTGGGAAGCTCAGGCAGATCAATGACTTGTGCTATCCGCCGACAAGGAACTCACTGATTCAGGATAAAGAAAGGATGAGGAAATCCCATGACCGAAGGCCTTTGGACTGGCGAATGGCGCTCCAATATAACGAATTTCGAGAATCACGGTGCCGGCACCTTTCTGTTCGCCGACGGTGTTGTTCATGGTGGCGATACCGGATATTTCTATGTCGGCTCTTACCAGAAAAAAGGGCATGAACTGCAGGGTGAGTTTCACTTTCAGCACTACAGTGGCGACCCGATCGGAATTCTCGGTTACGCAACCGAAGGGATTCTGGTCTTCGCGGGAGTCATTCTGGGGAACCAGATGACCATCGAGATGAAGCTCAAGGACCTGCCCACTGTCCGGTTGGCCGGGGTGTTGACTAAGCGCATGGATCTTGGAGAGTCTCTGCAGAGTTCCCTCGCGGCCCTGGACCGTTTGCCTCCCGGCTGAAGGTTTTGCAGTTCCGGTTTTTCCGGCATTTTCTGTCGCAAGCAAAAGGGCCGTCCGGAAGGACGGCCCTTTTGCTTGACGGTATGGTATTCCCCGGCGTCAGTGGGCTTCGTCGTCGGTGATGAAGGCCGGGAAGATCATGTTGATAAAGTAGAAGATGACGAATGGTGTCACCGCCACCAGCAGAGCTCCTCCCAATCCCTCTTTGAAGGTTTCCATGTCGTAAGGAATGATCGGCAGGTGATATTCCATGAAGCCGTCAAAGGTCAGCGAGAAGGCCTGTCCGCCGATAACAACATTCCAGCGCATCATCAGCACGCCGAACAGGACCAGGACGCAGGCGACGCAGGCACGACGGGTGGTCAGGCCTGGAAGCAGCAGCATGATAAACGGCAGGGCGTTGCCGAAGCCGTACTGCAGAACAAAAATTTTGAAGAAATCGCGCTGGTAGATGACCTCACGCACGATATCCCAGGATCTGACCGCGGTATAGCCGCGGAAAATGATATCCAGCAGTTCCAGGGTGATCGCCAGGGTCATGAAGATCAGCAGGTACTTGGAGGTCATCTTGGTCTCGTAGTCCTGCATGCTGTGCAGCCCTTCGGGGGTCAATTCGGTGGCACCGGCCCAGTGGTCGGGGAGGAAATGGGTTTTGCCTCGCGGTAGCGCCCAGCGTCTCAGCCCCATGAAGATGGCGTAACAGAGGATACAGAGGGCGATTCCGGAGACCACCGCCGACATAATGAAAATAACCGGCATCAACGGCGTCATCCACAGGGCGTTGGCCTTGACCGAACCAAAGATAAAGCCGGCATAGCCGTGGAGGAAACAGGCGACGGGGATGCCGAGTCCGGCGAGAAACTTGACCGCCTTGTGGTCGGCTTTCAGGGCTTCGGGGCTCAGATCGCGGGCGCCGAGGGAGATGATCTTGTAGATCGGCAGCAGTATGTTTTCTATCCCTCTGCGCTCCTTTTTTTCCAGCCGGTTGATACTTTCAACAATGAACTGGCGGTAAACAAACCAGATTTCCGATCCGACAATGCAGGCGTAGGTCATGAAGACAATACCGAAAGCCGATATTGCCGATGTGAAGTGTGGTGTCATCATGACATGGATGCCGCGAAGTGGTTGCTGCAGGTGCAGCAGCAGAGGCATCATCGCCACCGGCAGCAGGGCGAAGGAGAACACCAGGGCGAAGCGCGCGATCTCCTTCAGTTTCTCCACTCCGAAGACATGGTAGAGGGAGGACAGGACAAAGGCGCCGGCGACCAGACCGGTCATGTACGGATAGAGGACGATCTGGATCGACCAGTAGACATATTCGTTGGGCAGGACGAAAAGTTCTTTGACCGTCCAGGCTTCGCCGTGGACCATCATGTGGGCAACTTGTTCAACCATGGCTAATGCACCTCCTTGTTCAAACCAATGTAATAGACATTCGGTTTGGTGCCGTATTCAGCGCGCAGAATACCGACCCGTTCATTGAGGACCGCCTTGGCCACCGGATCGTTGGGGTCGCGGAGGTTGCCGATTGTCCGGGCGCCGAACGGGCAGGCCTGGGCGCAGGCGGTGTTGCCGCCCTTGCTGATGCGGTGGTAGCAGAAGGTGCACTTGTCGGCGGTATGAACAACAGGATGGAAGAAACGGACGCCGTAAGGGCAGCCCATGATGCAGTAGCCGCAACCGATGCACCACTTGCGGTCGACCAGCACCACGCCGTCGGCGGTCTTGTAGGTGGCGCCGACCGGGCAGACCTGGACGCAGGCCGGCAGGGTGCAGTGATTGCAGAGCTTGGGGACGAAAAAGGCCTGGGCGATATCCTTGTCGCGCAACAGCCTGGTGCCCGCTTCGCCCTGGTCGACCAGCTTGCTGGTGAAGCCGTCGCGGGCGCCCTTGGGGCTGTCTTTGATGACCTCCCCGTTTTTCATCATCGCATAGCGCTCGACCCAGGTACGGGTGACGTTGGCATCGTAGGGGATATCGTTTTCAAGTTTGCATGCTTTGACACACATGCCACAGCCGACACATTTATAGGTGTCGACCAGGAAGCCCCAGCGCAACTCGGGCCGCGAAGCGAGGACCTCTTTGGGGTCAACCAGTTCCAGGGCCGAGAGGGAGACTGAGGCCCCGGCGACGAAAACCGCCGTGCTCTTGAGAAAATCACGTCTCTTCATGGTTACATATCCTCCAGGCTCGGGTTGTGCGGGTTGTGACATTCGGCGCATTCCATGCCGGTGTTGTGAGTGCCGGGGTCGATGCCGGGAATGTCGTTGCGGCCGCTGGAGGGCATGTACAGTTTGCTGTGGCAGCGAATGC
This sequence comes from Geothermobacter hydrogeniphilus, assembly GCF_002093115.1. Taxonomy (NCBI): domain Bacteria; kingdom Pseudomonadati; phylum Thermodesulfobacteriota; class Desulfuromonadia; order Desulfuromonadales; family Geothermobacteraceae; genus Geothermobacter; species Geothermobacter hydrogeniphilus. The sequence goes on from NZ_NAAD01000007.1 coordinate 114,271, forward strand.
ACAGTTCGCGGCTACGGTTGACGACCAGTTTTTCCGGGTCTTCCGGATGGTTCCGTGCGGGGCCGTGACAGTCTTCGCAGGGGATCATTTCATGCTGGGACGCCGAAATGCTGGCGACCTTGTCGTCATGGCACTCGTTGCAGTATTCCGTGCCCTTGTACTTGGCCGGAAAGTCCTTCCATTCCTGTTCATTGGAGAGGCGATGGAAGCCGAAGGTGTACCCCTGTTCCTGGATGCCGAAATCATCAGGCACATAGAAAAACCTGAACAGCAAGAGCAAGACCACAATACCGATGACCACGTAGAGTGGTCGCCAAACATGTCCTTTCACGTCACTACCCCCTGTCTAGAGTTGATAATAAAACATTGTTACCTTTAGCACCGTCGATTTTGGCTGTCAACTTTAAAATCGTGAAAACAATTTGTTATCTAAGGTGATTGCTGTATAATGGTGTTATGTTCAAGCTCTTTAATATGAAACATGGCTAACGCCTGGGGGGAGGTGTGTTGATAGAATAAAAAAGCGTTATAGATACCGGAACGACTTTTCGATATCGAGTCCATGGTTCTATTTCTGCAAAGATTACCTGATGGATGGTTGGTTGCAATCCCGCCTGGTCGAAATCATGACCAACGGTTGATGCCGTGCGCGGCCAAGGGTCGGCCCGGGCGCTTTCTGAGGGAGGAAGGGATGATGGTTGAGCAGGATCTTGAAGCGCGCGTTGCGCATCTTGAACATCAACTGGAAGGGTTGCAGAAAAGACTTTCCCTTCTTGAAACGGGTCTCGACGGGGTGTCCGTGGATGTTCAGAATGAAGACTCGGACAAGGCTTCTGTTTTGTCCAGGGGCGGTGGGTTGTCCTCCTGGGCCGGCAAGGCCGCGTTGCTTCCCCGGGTGGCCACCGTTTGCTTCATTATGGTGCTGGCCCTGGCATTGCGTACAGCAACCGACAACCATTTGATCAACCAGCAGGTCGGGACCATTCTCGGCATGAGTTACGCCGCGATTCTGGTGCTTGTCGGTTGGGTTCTTTATCACCGCGAGGGGGATAACGCCCCGGTTTTTACCGGAGCCGGAGCCTTTCTGCTCTGTTCCATGGTGGTCGAAACCCAGGCTCATTTCAAAACCCTGACGCCGGTACCGGCGTATTTCATCCTGATGATGCTCGGAGCGACTCTGGGGGCGCAGAGTCAACGCTTTCAGAAACCCGGTCCGGTGATTATCGGCACTCTGGGGATGTGTCTGGCAGGGGCTGCCATTGATTATCCCACCCCGCTTTTCTCCTATCTGGCTCCGTTGCTGTTGCTGGCCAATGTGCTGGCGTTTAATGCGTCGCGATTGAAAAATACCTCCTGGCTGCGCTGGTTTGTTTTTGGCATGACGGTATTGATCGCTCAGGTTTGGGCGATGCGCCTCGGCATGTACCTGTTTGCTGACCAGATTCCCCCCGAGCCCCTGGCCGAGAACTGGTTCTTTCCCCTGGTCGCGATTTACGGCATCGGTTTCATCTTCAGTTCCTTTTTCGGTGTCTGGCGTACCGGAGACGGCCCGATTGCCCTGTTTGACAACGTTGCTCCGACCCTGACCGTGGTCTGGGTGGTCTGGTCATCCCATTATGTGTTGCAGCGGGGCGGTTCAAGCTTTTTCGGTCTCGGGGTTGCCGGCGTTCTGGCGGCTCTGCTCTGCTATTTCCTCATCCACATGCTGGCGCAGCGCAAAATTGATCACACCCCGGGCGGGACCACTCTGAGCATGGCCGGCAGTTTGCTGCTGGTTCTTTGTCTGCCGTTGGCGACGTATAATCTGGTCATCGCGGCGGCTGTTTATTCCGGGGTGGCCGTCTGGTTGGCCAGGATGAGCAATAAATGGCGGAATTCCGGAGTTCGCTGGGTTTCCTATCTGCTGCAGATTGCTGCCGGTTTCGCTCTGATGGTTGCCCTGAGAAATCATCCGGATGGGCAGAATCTGCTCATGACCCTGGCCGGAACCGGTTTGACGGCAATCGGCGGCATCTATCATTACGTCTGGTCCCGACGGTACCCGCCGTTGCAGATCGGCCGGGTCTTCGGGCGGTTTGATACCTGTGACCGCAGCGCCGCCCTGGTGTTGCTTTCCGGCTTGACGGCCGGATTCTTTCAAGCCAGGAGTTTGCTTTACTGGGGTCTGCACCAGATGTCAGGCAACCAGTTCGGAGCCTTTGTCTGTTTGCAGTCGGTTCTCATCAACAGCGCGATTGCGGTGCTGATGATCCTGGCCTGGAAACGCAACAGTCGGGAGTTGAAGAATGTGGCGATTCTCGTCACCCTGGTGGCGGCGTTCAAGGTTTTTATGATCGATCTGTTCAGCACCAAGGGGATTCCTCTCCTGCTGAGTGTTCTCTCTTTCGGGATTGTCGCGTCGGTTGAGTCGGTTGTTCTGGCCCGATGGCAGAAGCTCGATGCTTTTGCCGGGGAGAGAGGAAAAACTGCAGAAAAAGGGGAAGAGGTGAAAGTTTGAATTCCAACCCCTTTTCAGGTGGTTCGAGCCCGCGGAAACCTGGCGTAGCCAGGATGATCGACGGAGGGAAACGGCAGGATCTTCAGTAAGCTTCGGCCGGTTGAAGATTTGATGGTTGTTGTGAGAGGCTCCCGGCATTTGATAAAAAAGGGCGTCGCATTTCTGCGACGCCCTTTTTTATCGATATGGATGGAACCGCGGTTCCGACTACCAGGTCTGATCAAGATCGTTCAGCACGGTCTGGAAGTCCTTTTTAACCGAAGCCAGGATCGCCTGGGCATAATCGCGGTTGTGAACGCCATTGGTACCGTCATTGCGAACCAGGCGGAAATTGTAAAGGGCTTTTTCGTAGAGAGTCCAATAGGCCTTGGTGTCGCGTTTCTTTTTGTCGGCTTCTTTCAGCGCGTCTTCAACATTGATCCGCATTTCGCGCAGGTCGGCAATCTCGGCCTTGGTCTCGGAAGACCATTCGTTGAAAATTTCACCGTAGCTGTCATCGTGGCAGTTGCTGCAGGTCTCGCTGGTCGGTCGGTAGATACCCTTGGAAACGCCGGTGTGGCAGTCCTGACAGACCACCCCGTTGCCCCACATCAGGCCCGGTTCTCCTGCCACATCCTTGGCGCCGACACCCTTGTTCATGTCGAACTGGGCCTCATGGCAGCGTTGGCATTCGGTTACCAGCGGCGCCCCGCTGCCTTCATTTTCCTTATGGCAGGTGACGCACATATTCATCCGGTCGGTCTTGGTGGACGGATTGTGGACCAGGCCGAAGTGGCAGTCGCGGCATTTGAAGTCAAACGCTTCAAGATGCATGGAGTGATCAAAGTGGGTTCCGCCGACAAAGGTGTCAGTGAGGATGTCAGGGAGCCCCTTGTGCTTTCTGAACTCGGGGTTTTTAACATCGTCCAGCAGGCGCATGCGAACGATTTTCATCAGCTTGACCCGCTTCCGATAATCCTGGTTGCCCTTGTCCGAATGGCAGAAAAGGCACTGCAGATCGGGGACCAGGTCTTTTTTCGGATTTTCCAGGATTTCGAGCTTTTCTTCCTTGGAGATGGTCAACTGCATGTAGGTGTCCTTGAGCCCACCCAGTTTTGCCTTGATATATCCGACGACGCCGGGTCGACCATGGCAATCGAGGCAGGAAACGCCGGCTTCGCCATGTGCGGAATGCTCCCAGGAATCAACTTCGGCCAGCGGGCCGAAACCCTGCGCCGGATGGCACATGTGGCAGAACTCGGGCTCGGAGGTCATATGCAGTATCTGAATGTTGACGAATCCGAAGGCGGCGATGAACAGCACACCCAGGAATGTGACAAGCAGGTAGTGGCGTTTGCACCAGGCAAAAAGATTTTTCAGGCTGGCCATGGTATCAATCCTTTGTTGGGTGGAATCTATAAAGCAAGAGAGGATTCTCTGGAAGTCTGCTTTATTGGATACAGTATACAATTTTCAGAGCGCACAAAAGTTACCCGATTCTGGGGTTTGATGCAATAAAAAAATGATTGTCGGGCCGCCCGGGCTGATGTCGGGAAATTGTGCGCGGTTGTGTTTTCCGGCATCCGGGTCGAGAGGCGGGACGGCGCAAAAAAAGAGGGATGTGTTGCCACATCCCTCTTTCTCGATTTGTGTCTTTTGCGGTTTAGTGAGCAGCGCCGACCAGCTGCAGGACCTGCTCGGTGAACGGGTTGGCGAAGAGAATGATCATGGCGACGACGAAAACGTAGATAGCCAGGGATTCGATCATGGCCAGGCCGATCATCATGGTGGTCAGGATTTTGCCGGAAGCGCCGGGATTGCGGGCAACGCCCTCAACAGCACTCTTGATAGCGAGTCCCTGACCGATACCGGTACCGAAAGAACCGAGTCCCATGCCGAGACCGGCGGCCAACATGCACCATGCGAAAAATTCCATTGTCTTACTCCTTCTAGCGAAAGGTTTGATTGTCCCTAGATATGATTAGGGCCGGGTGAATAAAAATCAGTGTGCTTCCTCAAGCGCCCCGGCGATGTAGATCATCGCCAGCAGGGTGAAGACGAAGGTCTGAATGAAGGCGACCAGCACTCCCATCAGCATCATCGGCACCGGCAGCAGAAAGGGGACCAGACCGAGGAAGATCATCAGGACGATTTCATGTCCGTACATGTTGCCGAAAAGACGTAGCGAGAGGCTCAACGGACGTGCCAGATGGCCGACAATTTCGATAACGAAGATCAGCGGGGCAAGCCACCAGATCGGTCCCATGAAATGTTTCAGATACTTGATGCCGTGTTCCTTGAGCCCGACCAGGTGGGTCATGGCAAAGACCGTCAGCGCCAGGGCGGCGTTGGTGTTGAGATTGGCGGTCGGCGGGGCAAATCCGGGAATCAGCGCGATCAGATTGCTGACCAGAATGAACAGGGCAAGGGTGGCCACCAGGGGAAAGTAGGCCTTGCCCTTGGGGCCCATGGTTTCTTCCGCAAGGTTGGAAATGCCCTCGATGACAACCTCCATCAGGTTCTGCAGGCCGCTCGGTACCTGCTTGATGGATCGGGAGGCAAGCAGGGCGAGGATGATCAGGATCAACATGACCAGCCAGGTATAGAGGACGTGTTCACCTACATGCAGGTGCAGCTCTTCTTTAAGCCAGCCGAAAATAAGAAAGGGATGAGTCATGGTACCGAGGGCTCCTCCGGTTATCTCAAACGTTGCAGGGTTGTGATCAAAATATTTATCAGCACGGTCAAAAGACCGACCGCAAGTGCCAGGGGATGCAGTTCAAAACGTACCAGCAACAGGTAGATGGCGGCGCCGAGGGTTGCCAGGCGAATCATGTATCCGACCTGGAAACCGCCAACCGAAGCCTGCTCCGGCCAGTCCAGCATGCGGCGCAAGGTGCGGTGTCGCCAGTGATGTCCGCAGATGGCAACCAGGCCGCCTGCCGCTACACCGAGACTGATCTTTGCCGACAGCCAGGGCAGGCTGAACAGTACAAGTAGCCCGAGAATCACCCAGTTGCGCCGGGCCATGCGGCGCAGCAGACCCTCGTCAGGATTCATCGTTGTCCTGGTCGTCCTCTCCCTGTTTCTGTCGGCGCAGCTCACGCTGGGTCAGGATGTAGACATTGCGAAAACCGGCAATGATGCCAATGCCGAGCCATGTCAGAGTCATCCATGGCGTTGTGTCAAGCCACTTGTCAAGGTAGTGGCCGAGTGCCAGACCGATCAGGCAGGCAGCAACCAGGGAAATGCCGACACTCGATAAAAAGCCCAGAGATCTAATAAGTTGGCGTCGGTCTTCGCCCATAGTGAATTGTATACAGCATACAATCTGCCGGAAAACCCGTATTTATTAGCATAGGGGTCGCAGGGGTGTCAATCGTTTTTGCTCCCTGGCGACGGGTGTTGAAACCGCTGTCTCCGGTAGTCGCATGCTCCTTGTTCAAGAGGTGAGAATCAAAGTGTCGAAAACGCTTTTTCAGCTGCTGCGATGGTGGTGTCCAGGTCTTCACGGCTATGTGCGGCGCTCATGAATCCGGCCTCGAATTGAGATGGTGCCAGGTTGATCCCGGCTTCGAGCATGGCACTGAAGAAGGCGCTGAAGCGGCTGATGTCGCTTTTGGCCGCATCGGCGAAGGAAAAGACCGGCCCCGGTTGGAAGTAGGTGCAGAACATGCCACCGACTCGCTGGAAGCAGGTTTGCACCCCGGTTTTTTCAGCCGCTGCGCGCAGTCCGGCTTCCAGGTAGGCGCTTTTTTCTTCGATCAGGTCGTAAAATCCATCCTGCTGCAACAGTTGCAGGGTGGCGATACCGGCACTCATGGCCAGCGGGTTCCCCGACAGGGTGCCGGCCTGGTAGACTCCGCCGTCCGGGGAAAGGTGGTCCATGATCTCCTTTTTGCCCCCGAAGGCGCCGACCGGCAGGCCGCCACCGATGATTTTGCCGAGACAGCTCAGGTCCCCGCGGATCCCGAAACGTTCCTGGGCGCCTCCGTAGGCGACCCGGAACCCGGTCATCACCTCATCAATAATGAGAATGATGCCTTCCCGGTCGCAGAGGCTCCGCAACCCCTCGAGAAAGCCCGGTGCGGGCGGAACACAGCCCATGTTGCCGGCAACGGCCTCGAGAATAATGCAGGCGATCTGATTTTGGTTGGCAGCGGCCAACTGCTCGACGTCGGCGAGGTCGTTGTAGGTGGCGGTCAGGGTGTGTTTGGCAAAATCGGCCGGCACTCCCGGTGAGGTCGGGACGCCGAAGGTTGCCGCGCCGGAGCCGGCTTTGACCAGCAGGGAGTCGGCATGGCCGTGATAGCAGCCGTCAAACTTGAGAATCTTGTCCCGGCCGGTATAGCCGCGGGCCAGGCGGATCGCGCTCATGGTCGCTTCGGTGCCGGAAGAAACCATGCGCACCTTTTCCATGTTCGGGTAGGCGTCACGGACCATTTCGGCAAGGATGATTTCCTTTTCGGTCGGCGCGCCGAAAGAAGCGCCGGCAGCAGCGGCCTGCTGGATAGCTTCAACCACCTTGGGGTGACAGTGCCCGAGGATCATCGGGCCCCAGGAGCCGACATAGTCAATGTAGGCATTGCTGTCGGCGTCATAGATGCGTGATCCCGCTGCGCGGCTGATGAACAGGGGGTCGCGATCAACCGACTTGAAGGCCCGTACCGGGCTGTTGACGCCGCCGGGGATGACCTGCTTGGCACGATTGAAGAGAGCGGATGATGTCTGCTGTGTCATGACGAACCCTTTCCGGGGAGCGGTGGCTGAGAATTGAAGATTGGCTGTTGCCGTGCGGCGTGAGCCAATGGGGTCTGCTTAGCACAGCCCTCCGGGGCTGTCAAGCAGACTCAATCGGCAGGTGCGCCGGTCTTCCGCGGTTGCCTGGAGAGGATCTTGCGTTGGTGCGCGGTCGCGTTTTCAAGTCGCTGAAAGAGCTCGCGCAAACGGTGGAGATGGGTGGTCAGCTGTTCGTTCTGCTGGCGCAGTTTTTCGGTGCTGTGCATAGTAGAGGGGGTCAGTCCTGTCGGCGCATCTGCGCCAGTTGTTCGATCAGCAGCCGGCCTTCCTGCTCCCGGTCTCTCAGTGCGGCGAAGATCCTGCCGGCCATGGCGTTGATCCGCCCGGTCATGCGGCTGATCTGTCGGGTCCCCTGTTGCTGGCATTCGGCGGCGATGGTGACGTTTGCCGTCTGGGACTCGACCTCATCCATGGCGACAACGATTTGCCGGGTTCCGCGGGCCTGTTCCCGGATGGCGAGCAGGCACTGGCTGCTCAGGTCCTTCAATTCGGTGATGGTCCGGTTCAGGGCAAGGCTGCCGTCGGCCTGCTCGGAGGTGGCATGGCGGATTTTTTCGGCCATCTCGCCGGCCAGGGTGGCCTGATTCAGGATGCTGTCGAGACGTCCGCTGGTCTGTTCACCGAGACGAAGCTCCTCGTTGACGAGGATACGGGTTTTGCGGAAATCGTCTGTCATGGCCCTGGTCGCCCGGGTAATCTGGCCGACCAGGGTTTCGATTCCGGCAGCGGACATGTTGGTTTCCCCGGCCAGGGCACGGATTTCGTCGGCGACGACCGCAAAGGGGCGACCGTGATCGCCCGCCTGCGCGGCGATGATGGAAGCATTCAGTGCCAGCAGGGATGTGCGTTCGTTGATGTCGTGAATGCTGGTGACCATCTGTTCGATTTTGTCACCCAGTTGCGTCAGTCGTTCGATGGTGATTTCGCCGGCATCGAGAGCGCCGGAGATCTTGTGAAGTCCGGCGAGAGTTTTCTCGATTTCTGCAACACCGATGTTGGCTTCCTGTCGTACCGTTTCGCTCAGGTGTCGGGACTGGTCTGCGTGGCGATCGATCTCACCGGAGGCGGCTGACATCTCGGCGGAAATGCCGGCGACCCGCTCCATGTGCTCGGCAAGCAGGGTCATGTTTTTCGAGAGCTGGGCGGCGGTGGCCGATATCTCTTGGGCGGCGGAACAGGTTTCGGTGACTCGCTCGCCGGTCGTCTGGGCTGCTGCCGTGACTTTGCCGGCAGTATCGGCGGCGTTGTCGGTTTCCTCATGCAGGGCCTGGTTGAGCTGCAGATACTCATCACGGAAACGGGCCAGTTCGGAAAAGGTATCCCGCAGAGCGCGGGCCAGCTTGTTGCTTCGGTCAAGCAGGGTGAGCCGATCGATCAGGGCTGAAACCTGGTTGGCGAATAATTGCACCGTTTCGAGATCGGCCTGGTCGAGGGCGATGCGTCGTTGCTTGTTGTCAACTCCGAACAGGGCCACCGCTTGTCCCCGGGAAACAATCGGACAGACGATAAAGCTGCGCGACCGCAGCTGCGGCAACTCGGCAAGGGGCGCCTTCAGGCGGAGCTCTGCGGGCAGGGTGCCGATGTCGTCGACCAGCAACGTGCGGCGTTGGTCGACGCACTGCTTCAGGATCCCGGCCCGATGGTCAAAGGGGAGTGAACGGCTGGTGGCCTGGGTCGGGCTGCCGTGGCTGGCGGCCAACTCGGTTTCGGTTCCGGATTCATTAAGCAGCAACAGGTTGACTCGGTCGAAACCAAAGACTTTGTGCAGGTTCTCGGCGGCCAGCAGCATGACTTCGCGAGGATCGAGAGACTGTCCCATGAGATGTGTGCCGGCGTGGAAGCTGTGGATGAGGTCGATTTGCTGTCGGCGCAGTTCAGCCAATTGCTGACGATGGTGCTGTTGCTGCCGCGCGAGTTTCTCCCTGAGTGTCTGCTGCCAATGCCCGAGGAGCTGTCTTCGCTGCCAGCCGAAAACAGCCAGGGTGCCGCAGAGAGTCATCAGGGCCGGGCCGATGGCCGGCACGGTTGTCGTCAGAATTGCCCAGATCAGGCCGGGGAGTGCCCCGGCGAGCATGACCGCAGGAGATGAGAATGGCGTTGGCCGGTGGGGAGTCCCCTCTTCCTCGATTTGCTGGAAGGGGCGTGTTCTTACGTATCCGTCAATCATTAATTCGAAACCAGATCTGATATCTTTCTCCGACTCTAATTTTAAAAAACAATGTTTGCAAGTAAAAAAATGCCCCGGACCAACAGTGTGTGTATTACCATAAAAAAACGGTAAAGCACATTAAATGCTCTGTAATTTTAGGGCTATTTATCTATGGGGCGGATTTTGTTGAAAGGGGCTGAGTGGCCTGTGTGATTTGGTAAAAATGGCGCTAAAGTATATAAATATAAATCCGTTCTATTTTGTATTGACCTGAACGTAAAGGTCGTATATAAGCCTGATGAACAGGTTGAAATGTGCTCGTCGGGAGGGGCCCGGCGGTTGGTGATGGTTTATAGCAAAGGAGTTGGCAGGATGAAACAATTGTCAGTGGTTGGAGCGGCAGTTATGTTGGTGTTCGGAATGGCGGCATCTTCCTTCGCCGCCGGGTTTGCGGTTATTGAGCAGAGTGTGTCGGGTCTCGGCAATGCCTTCGCCGGTGCTGCGGCGTCGGCCGAAGACCCGACGACGATCTTTTACAATCCCGCGGGAATGACTCGTCTTAAAGGTCAGCAGGCGACAGCCGGTATGCATGTCATTTTTCCGCAGAGCGATTTCAAGGATGACGGGTCCTCGGCCGTTTCGCCTCTGCTTGGCGGCGGCGCTCTGACCGGAGGTGATGGCGGTAACGGTGGTGAGGCGGTCGTGGTGCCAAATGCGTATTACAGCATTAATTTTGACAATGGTTGGGTGGCCGGTCTCGGCATCAACTCTCCCTATGGGTTGGTCACGGATTGGGGTGACGGCTGGCAGGGGCGTTATCACGCCCTGCGTTCCGATGTGTTGACGGTGAATATCAACCCTTCGGTTGCTTACAAGGTCAATGATCATTTCAGTGTCGGTGTCGGTGTCAGTGCCCAGTATGTCGATGCCGAATTGTCTCAGGCAATCGATTTCGGGTCCATTGCCTATGCCACGTCCGGCTTTAACTCGGCTTTGAGTGGGCTGCCGCAAAATCGGGACGGCAAGGTGACTCTGGAAGCCGATGACTGGGCTTACGGGTTCAATCTCGGTGCCCTGATCGAGGTGGATGAAAATACCCGCTTCGGGATCGCCTATCGTTCTGAGATCAGCTACACGGCGGAGGGTGATGCCGACTACGTAGTACCGAACGTGATCAGCGGTGATCCTTTGCTTGACGGTGGAATTAAGGCCGCTTTCAGCGATGTGGCCGCCAAGGCGGATCTGGACCTGCCGGCAACCGCCTCGGCAAGTGTCTATCACCGTTTCAACGATCAGTGGGCGGTGATGGCCGATGCCACCTGGACGCAGTGGAGCAGCTTTGACGAGTTGCGGGTGAAGTTTGCCGATGGCCGCGCCGATGCCGTTACGACCGAGAACTGGAATGACTCCTGGCGCTATTCGGCCGGATTGACGTACAGCCCGAGCGAGGCGCTCGACCTGCGCTTCGGCCTGGCATACGATGAGACGCCGATTCCGGACAACTATCGGACTCCGAGGATTCCGGGCGACAACCGTTTCTGGGTCGCGACCGGTCTCGGTTATACCTGGACAAGCTTCAAGCTTGATGTCGGCTACGCCCACCTTTTTGTTGACAACGCCCGGAGCAATCGTCAGGCCGGAGTCGATCCTCTCAATGGGGAAGACTTTTTCAAGGGGACTTTGTCGGGTGAGTACGAGAGTTCTGTCGATATTGCCAGTGTGCAGTTGACTTACTTGTTCTGATCTTGGCCTGAATCAGTGAGCCCCTTGTCGGTGAAGAGTGCAGGCCATTGACCTGCCTGAGCACCCCAAAATCACCAGCGAACCTATGGGGGCGCTTCAGATTTTCGGGAACCTCATTCAGGTCAAGTGCTTGTACTCTTCATCCAGCAGGAACTCACTGATTCAGGCATGTGTTCGATCGGTCGCCCGAATGTTGGGCGGCCGATCGGTCTTGCCGTAGACTGAAGGTGGCCGTGTCTTGGTATCGTTCTGACAGCGGCGTCCAGGGTTGCTGTGTCGGGGTTTTGGGGGGCTGTCCTGACCGGCTAAATATTTTGAATAAAAGCATAAATTTTCATGTTTCGATTGCTTTGTCCGGTGTTCGGGATAATGTATCAAAAGGTGTTTTAAATTGTGCTTGACGTGAACGTAAAGGTAAGGTAGAAAGTAGCTATGGAGCCGATGATGAAGACTGAGCCGTTGAACCTGCCGTTTCCTTCCGTGCCCGCCATGTTGCGAGATTGCGGTGAACGTTTTTGTGACCGTGATGCCCTCAGCTACAAAAAGGATGGGCAATGGAAATCGCTCAGTTACGGCCAGTTTTACCAGCGGGTGCTGATGGCGGCTCGTGGTCTCGGCAAGCTGGGAGTTGAGCCGGGCGAGAAGGTTGCAATCCTGTCGGAAAACAGGGCCGGCTGGGTCATTGCCGATCTCGGCATTCTCTGTGCCCGGGCCGTGACCGTGCCGATCTATGCTACCAACACCGCGGCCCAGGTATCTTATGTGCTGCAGCATTCCGGAGCGCGTATCGTCTTTGTCTCCAATCGCCTGCAGTATGAAAAATTACTCGCGGTCCGTGATCAGCTGCCCGAGCTGGAAACGGTGATTGCATTTGAGCGCTTCATCGGCGACAAAAGTCTGCCGGTTTTCCATCTCTATCAGCTTTCCGAAATCTCCCATCCCATCAGTGCTGCCGAGCAGCAGCAGATCGAGACGCAAATGGCGGAAATCGGGCCGGATGACCTGCTGACCCTGATCTACACTTCGGGAACGACCGGGGTTCCCAAGGGAGTCATGCTGACCCACGCCAACTTTCTGATTGATGCCCGGATCGGTCTCGATCGTCTCGGTGGCCGGAACAGTCGGGAGACATTTCTCAGTTTTCTTCCCCTGAGTCATGTTCTGGAGCGGACGGCCGGGTATTACGCCGCCCTGATGAGCGGCAGCCGGATCGCCTTTGCCGAGAGTGTCGACAAGGTGGTGGAGAATATTGTCGAGGTGCAGCCGACGGCGATGGTCAGTGTGCCGCGCCTGTTTGAAAAAATTTATTCACGAATCTACGAAAACGTCCACCTGATGTCGCCGCCGAAGCGCAAGCTGTTTCATAGGGCGGTCGAGGTCGGTCGTCAGTATGTCTATCGTCGTTATATCGAGGGGAAGCCGACCGGGTTGCTCGGCGCCAAATACCGTTTTTACGATCGCCTGATCTTTGCCAAGATCCGCCAGAAGTTCGGCGGCCGGCTGAAATTTTTTATCAGCGGTGGGGCACCACTCGACAAAACCATTAACGAGTTTCTGTGGATTATCGGTATCCCGGCTTTCGAAGGATATGGTCTGACCGAGACCAGCCCGGCGATTACTCTCAGCAGTCGTGAGCAGAACCGTTTCGGTTCGGTCGGTCGGCCGTTGGAGCATACCGAGGTGAAGCTGGCCGAGGATGGTGAACTGCTGGTTCGGGGGCCGCAGGTGATGAGGGGCTACTACCGTAATGAAAAAGCGACCTCCGAGGCGATGGAAAACGGCTGGTTCAAAACCGGTGATATCGCTCGTATCGACGAGGATGGCTACGTTTATATCGTTGATCGCAAGAAGGAGATTATTGTCACCGCCGGCGGCAAGAATATCGCGCCGCAACCACTGGAAAACGAATTGAAGCTCGACAAGTACATTTCTCAGGCCTATGTCTACGGTGATCGCAAACCCTACCTGGTGGCGCTGATCACCCCCAATCTGGAGCGTTTGATTGAGCTGGGCCACGAGAAAAATCTGGATTATTTCGACATCGAAGAATTGGTTGCCAATGAGAAGGTACGGGCGGTTTTTGCCGAACGCATTGAGCAGCTCAATGAAAAGCTGCCGTCCTACGAGACGATCAAGAAATTCGTGCTTTTGCCGCGTGATTTTTCGGTGGAAGGGGGCGAGCTCACTCCGACCCTGAAGCTGAAGCGCAAAGTTATCTATGAAAAGTACCGTGAGCGGATCGAATCCCTCTACGATCAGAACGGGACGACCGCAAATCAGAACCACCAAGGAGAAACAGCATGAGGCAGATTAATCGGGTTGCCGTACTCGGCGCCGGTGTCATGGGGGCGACCATCGCCGCTCACCTGGCCAATGCCGGTCTGGAAGTCGAATTGCTCGACATCGTTCCACGTGAACTGGAAGAAAACGAAAAGGCTGCGGGACTTACCCTGGCGGATGAAAAGGTTCGCAACCGGATTGCGGCGGCAGGACTGAAGGGGCTGATGAAAATGAAGCCCGCGCCCTTCTATCTGAAAGACTATGCGGCCCAGATCCGGCCCGGCAACTTCGAGGATCATCTTGATCGTCTCAAGGAGTGTGACTGGGTGGTGGAGGTGGTCATCGAGCACCTGCCGATCAAGTTGCAGTTGCTGGAGAAAGTGGTCCCCTTCCTCAATGACCGGGCAGTCCTGTCGACCAATACCTCCGGCCTGTCGGTCAATGCCATCGCCGAGGCGTTGCCGGCCGAGGTCCGCAAACGCTTCCTGGTGACCCATTTCTTCAACCCGCCCCGCTACATGCGGCTGCTCGAGGTGGTCGGCTGCAATGAGGCCGATCCCCAGCTGGTTGCCGAGATGGCGGAGTTCCTCTCCCGGCGCCTGGGCAAGGGGATCGTTCACGCCAAGGACACCCCCAACTTCATTGCCAACCGGATCGGGGTCTACGCCATCTACAAGGGCATCCAGCACATGATGGAGATGGACCTGGGCATCGAGGATGTTGATGCGGTCGCCGGACCTGCGACCGCCCGTCCCAAGTCGGCGGCCTTCCGGACCGCCGACCTGGTCGGCAACGACACCCTGGTGCATGTCGGCAACAACTCCTATGAGCTGCTGCCGGACGACGAAGAGCGCGAGGTGTTCAAGGTTCCCGAGTTCATGCAGCAGATGATCGAGAAGAACCTGCTCGGCAACAAGACCAGGGGCGGTTTCTACAAGAAGACCAAGGATGAGAACGGTAAGCGGGTGATTCTCGCCTACGACTGGCGGACCGGCGAGTACCAGGCGGCCAGGCGGCCGAAGTTTCCTTCGGTCGAAGCGGTCAAGCAGGTCGATGATCCGGCCCGGCGCCTGCGCGAGGTGGTCAACGGCAAGGACCAGGGCGCCGAGTACGCCTGGCGGACCCTGCGCGACACTCTGATTTACACCGTCAATCGTATCCCCGAGATTGCCGACGACGTGGTCAATATCGACAATGCCATGAAGTGGGGCTTCAACTGGGAGATCGGCCCCTTCGAGATGCTCGATGCCATCGGCGTACCGGCTTTTGTCGCGCGGGCCAAAAAGGACGGGGTCGCGGTGCCCGAGGCCCTGGAAGGGATCGAGTGTTTCTACCGCTTCAACGAGCGCGGTGAGCGGGAATATTTCGATTTCGCCAGTCGCGGCTACCTGGTGCGCGAGATTCCCGCCGGCCAGGTCGATCTCGAGGTGATCCGCCGCAGCGGCGGCGTGGTGGAGAAGAACGCCGGTGCCTCCCTGCTCGATCTCGGCGACGGGGTCTTCTGCCTCGAGTTTCATTCGAAGATGAACAGCATCAGCGGCGACATCCTCTCCCTGACCCAGAAGGCGGTCAAGCGCGCCGAACGCGAGGGGGTGGCCCTGGTGGTCGGCAACGAGGGACCCAATTTCTCGGTCGGCGCCAACCTGATGCTGCTCGCCGTGGCTCTGGCCGAAGGCGCCTTCGAGGATATCGACCTGATGGTGCGCCAGTTCCAGAAGGCGACCATGGCCCTGAAATACGCCAAGGTGCCGACCGTGGTCGCGCCCTTCGGCATGACTCTGGGCGGCGGCGCCGAATACACCCTGCACGCCGACGCGGTGGTGGCCCATGCCGAGACCTACATGGGCCTGGTCGAGATCGGGGTCGGGCTGATTCCGGCCGGCGGCGGCACCAAGGAGATGTGTCTGCGGGCGGTCGAACTGGCGACCCGTAACGGCACCGATGTCACCCCCTTCCTGTTCAAGCATTTCCAGCAGATCGGCATGGCCAAGGTCGCCATGGGGGCCATGGAACTGTTCGATATGAACTATCTGCGCCGTGGTGATTCGGTGACCATGGACAAGAGTCGGCAGATCGCCGATGCCAAGCAGAAGGCCCTGGCGCTGGCGACCAATTATCGTCCGCCGCGTCCGGCCCAGGATATTCCGGCGCCGGGGCGTTCGGTGGCGGCCAGCATCAAGAGCCAGCTCTGGAATATGCGCATGGGCGGTTTTGTGACCGAGTACGAGGAGCAACTCGGCGGCGTTATTGCCGATGTTATCTGCGGCGGAGATGTTCCGGCCGGCACCCCGATCAGCGAGGATTACCTGCTCAAGCTCGAACGCGAGGCGTTCCTCAAGCTCTGCGGTCAGAAGAAGACCGCTGAGCGGATCCAGCATATGCTGAAGAAGGGCAAGCCGCTGCGGAATTAACAGAGTTAAAATCTCGGGCCACCAAGACGCCAAGAACACCAAGATAGACAAGAGCGAAAATCATGGCTTCGACAGAATTGATTTACAGTTTTTCTTGGTGAACTTGGTGAACTTGGTGTCTTGCGCGAGCAAAGCGAGCGGGTGGCAACAAGAATTTTAAAACCATGGGTCAGTGACAAGACTGACGCCTGTTTCGGAGGACAACATGAACACCGCATACATTCTGGCTGCCTACCGGACCCCCGGGTGCCGGGCGAAAAAGGGAAAATTCAAAGATATGCGCCCCGATGACCTTGCCGCCGAAGCGATTCGCGGTCTGGTTGAGCGGACCGGGGTCGATTCGGGAAAGATAGATGACGTCATTCTCGGCTGTGCTTTCCCGGAAGGGGAGCAGGGGATGAACATGGCCAAGGTTGCCGCCAGTCGGGCCGGATTGCCCTGTTCGGTGCCGGGTATGACCATCAACCGCTTCTGTTCTTCAGGTCTGCAGAGTATTGCCATGGCGGCTGAGCGGATCATGGCCGGTTTCGCCGATTGCATTATTGCCGGAGGCGCCGAGTCGATGACCATGATTCCCATGGGGGGGAGCAAGTACAGCGCCAATCCCGGGCTGGTGGGCAGCTGGCCGGAATCCTATGCCAGCATGGGCATCACCGCCGAATTGGTGGCGGAAAAGTACGGGATCGCCCGCGAGGACCAGGACCGGTTCGCCCTTGCCAGTCACCAAAAGGCGGCGGCTGCCATTGAGGAAGGACGTTTTACCGATGAGATTCTGCCGGTCGAGGTCGAGCATGTTGCGATGGTCGGCAACAAGCTGCAGAAACAGCTTGAGACGGTGGCCATCGATGATGGTGTCAGGGTTGATACCAGCCTCGAAGGGTTGGCGAAGCTGAAGCCCGCCTTCCGTCTCGGAGGTTCAGTGACCGCCGGCAATTCTTCGCAGATGACCGATGGTGCCGCCGCCACGCTGGTGGTCTCGGAAAAGTTTCTCAAGCAGCTCGGCAAGGATCCGGTCGCCCGTTTCGTCGCCTTTGCCGTCCGCGGAGTGGCGCCGGAACTGATGGGCATCGGTCCGGTGGAAGCGATTCCTGCCGCTCTGGAGATGGCGGGTCTGAAGCAGGATGACATCGACCTGCTGGAACTGAACGAGGCCTTTGCGGCCCAGTCCCTGGCAGTATTGCGGGAACTGAAGCTCGATCCGGAGATCGTCAACGTCAATGGCGGTGCCATCGCCCTCGGTCATCCTCTCGGCTGTACCGGGGCCAAGCTGACCGCCACCCTGCTCAATGAACTCGGCCGTCGCGGTGGGAAGTACGGCATGGTTTCCATGTGCATCGGCGGCGGCATGGGTGGCGCGGGGATCTTCGAGAAGCTTTAAAAACTTTTGGGCCCCAAGGCACCAAGGCGCCAAGGAAAAGCAAAACCAGAATCTATTTGGAGTTAACACCCAGCAGATTGAAGATTTTCTTGGTGTCCTTGGCGTCTTGAGTGAGCGAAGCGAACAGGCGGCTAAAGATTTTCTGATTTTATAAATCAACGAAGAAACAGGAGAAAAGAGGATGAAAATGGACCGCAAAATACTCAAAGGCGGTGAATACCTGATTACCGAGACCGGGTGTGAAGATGTTTTTACCCCGGAGGATTTTACCGACGAACAGCGCCAGATCGGCGAGACCACTGAGCAGTTCGTGGCCAATGAGATTGCCCCGCATATCGAGGAAATCGATGGCGGCAATTTCGACCTGGTGGTCGAGGGGATGGCCAAGGCCGGCGAACTCGGCCTGCTGATGATCGATGCTCCCGAAGAGTACGGTGGACTGGAGCTTGACAAGGCGACCAGCATGCTGGTCGGCGAGAAGATCGCTCCTGCGGGCTCATTCTCGGTTGCCTATGCTGCTCATACCGGTATCGGTACCCTGCCGCTGGTCTATTACGGTACTGCAGAGCAGAAAGAGAAATATCTCGAAAAGATCATTACCGGTGAATGGTGTGCCGCCTACTGCCTGACCGAGCCCGGTTCCGGTTCCGATGCCCTCGGCGCCCAGGCAACCGCCACCCTTTCCGAGGACGGCAAGCACTACATCCTCAACGGCACCAAGCAGTTTATCACCAACGGTGGTTTCGCCAGGCTCTACACGGTCTTTGCCAAGATTGACAAAGAGCATTTCACCGCCTTCCTGGTCGAGCGGGATTTTGAGGGTCTGGTGGTCGGCGCCGAGGAAAAGAAACTCGGCATCAAGGGCTCCTCGACCACCCAGATCATCCTCGACAACTGCAAGGTTCCGGTTGAGAACGTCCTTGGCGAGATCGGCAAAGGTCACAAGATTGCCTTTAACGTCCTCAATGTCGGGCGTTTCAAGTTGGGGGCCGGGGTGACCGGAGCCGCCAAGATGGCCCTGGTAGAGGCAATCCGCTATGCCAATGAACGCAAGCAGTTCGGTCAGCCGATCAGTTCCTTCGGCGCCATCCAGGAGAAGATTGCTGACCTGACCGCCGATATTTTCGCTTCCGAATCCCTGATTTACCGCCTGGCCGGCCTGCTTGACACCAAGCTGGCCACCCTCGACAAGTCGATCGACAACTATTACGAGGAATACCAGAAGGGGATTGAAGAGTACGCTCCCGAGTGTGCCATCGCCAAGGTCTTCTGTTCCGAAGTGCTGGCCCGGACCGTGGATGAGGTGGTGCAGATCCACGGCGGCTACGGATATGTTGCCGAGTACCCCGCCGAACGCTTCTACCGTGATGAGCGGATCAACCGGATTTTCGAGGGGACCAACGAGGTCAACCGGATGCTGATTCCGGGGATGATCCTGCGCAAGGCGATGAAAGGGGAGCTGCCGCTGCAGGCCGAGGCGATGAAGGCCTTCGAGTCGCTGATGACGCCGAGCTTCGAGGAGCTGGACGAGTCAGATCCCTTTGCCGCCGAGAAACAGCTGCTGGCCAATCTCAAGACCCTGTTCCTGATTCTTTCCGGCGCCGGGGTGCAGAAATACATGAATAAACTGGTCGACGAACAGGAAATCCTGATGGCGGCGGCCGACCTGGCGATTCAGATCTTCGCCATTGAAAGTGCCCTGTTGCGTGCCGAGAAAATTTCCCCCGCGGTGACCGAACGCAAACGTGAGCTGCTCAGGGCCGCGGTCAAGGTTTTCTGTTTTAATGCCGCCGAAATCGCCGGCAGCGCCGCGAAGCGGGGTGCTTATTATATCGAGGAAGGGGATACCCTGACCATGATCCTTTCCGGCGTGCGTCGCTTCAGCAAATATGACGCCAGCGGTTTGCTGCAGGCCAAACGGGCCCTTGCGGCAGCAGCAATCGAAGACGAGAAGTATCTGTTTTAAGCCGGCAGCTGATAAGGGGGCACCTGCCCCCTTATCAGCTGCCTCACGGCTTTCCCCTGCTGCCTGCATTGGATATTGCAGTAATCACATGACCGCCATCGTCCAGCATACTTTTGATACGCCGTACCCGGTTGGCGAAGTACACTGCTACAGTGCCGAACTGAACGGAGAGTTGACCCTGTTTGATACCGGCCCGCCCTTTCCGGAGGTGAAGGCGGCGCTCAGGGAACAGCTTGATCTTCCGCGGTTGCGCCAGGTTTTCTGCACCCATTGCCATGTCGATCATTACGGTCTGGCGGCCTGGCTGGAAGAGGAATACGGGGCGACCATTTATGTACCCTATCGGGATGCGTTGAAAATCAAGCGCCACGCCGAACGGTTGCCGGCCATCGGCGAACTGCTCTACCAGAGCGGCTTCTCCCGTGACTACATTGAGAGTTACCGCAGCATCATGGAGGACGGAACAGTTTTTCCACGATTTCCGCGGCGGATGGAGGTGGTCGAGGAGTCTGATTTGCCGGAGCGGCTCGGTTTTGAGGTTCTTCCCTGCCCGGGTCATTCCCAGTCCGACCTGATCTATGCCACAGACAGCTGGGCGGTTACCGGGGATGTGCTGCTGGAGGGAATATTTCAGTCGCCGTTGTTTGATGTCGATCTGGAAACCGGAGAGCGGTTCAACAACTATCAGGCCTACTGTTGCTCCCTGGCCAATCTCGGCCGGTTGCGTGGTCGTCGGATTTGTCCCGGTCACCGCAGGACAGTGGCCAGTGTCGACGGGGTGATTCTCTTCTACATCGGCAAATTGCTGGAACGGACTGCCCGTGTACTCCCGCAGTTGGGAGAAGGCAATCTGGCAGAAATTGTCCAGCGGTTGTTCGGTGAGATGGTGAGCAGCCCGTTTCACCTCTATCTGAAGGCCTCGGAAGTGGCGTTCATGCAGGATTTCCTGGCCGATCCCGGGCGTCTGAAAACCGCTCTGCAGGGCATCGGCCTGTTCGCGCCGCTGGAAGATGCGTTTGCGCGGGTGGTTAAGTGAAAACCTAGTTTTGCCGTCAAGAAGGTCAAAAACTCATTTAACGGAGAGGCGGAGAGGAGCAGAGAAGGAGAGGAAATCTTTTGGGTTTAAAACCAAAATCGTTTTTGGTTTTCTCTGCGTCCTCTCCCTCTCTGCGACTCTCCGTTAAAAAAAGGTTTTCTTGGCGCCCTTGGCGCCTTGGCGGCCCAAAAGATTTGATTTGAAGGATTTCGATATGACTGACCCCCTGTTCCAACCGTTGACCATCGGCTCTCTGCAGTTGAAGAACCGTATCATCATGCCGGCCATGCATCTGAACATGGCCGATGATTATCGGGTCTCCGAGCAGTTGCTGGCCTTTTATGCCGAGCGGGCTGCCGGAGGGGCGGGACTGATCAGTTGCGGCTATGCCGGTGTTGATGAGTTGGCGGCGCATCCGGGGCATATCGGCGTCCATGACGACGCTTTTATCCACGGGCTGAAACGGCTGGCCGAAACCATCCAGGCCGGCGGCGCCCGGGCCGCACTGCAGATCAACCATGCCGGACGCTATAATCATTCCATGCTGACCGGTGGCAAACAGCCGGTCGCGCCCTCGGCGGTACCGTCGCGGATGACCGGCGAGACTCCCCGCGAGTTGAGTCTCGATGAAATCGAAGAATTGATCAACGCCTTTGCCGAAGCCGGCCGGCGGGTGGCTGAAGCGGGGTTTGATGCTGTCGAGGTTCTGGCCGGGACCGGGTACATCATCAGCTCCTTTCTCTCTCCTCTGACCAATCGTCGCGAGGATGCCTGGGGCGGAACGCGGGAGAACCGGATGCGATTCGGTCTCGAAGTGGTCCGGCGGGTCAAGCAGGCCTGCGGACTGCCGCTGATCGTACGCCTCAACGGCAACGACTTCATGCCCCAGGGGATTGGTCGTGAAACACTGCAGCAGTTTGCCGCCGCGCTGGTTGAGGCCGGGGCCGATGCCCTGAGCATCAATGTCGGCTGGCACGAGGCGCAGATGCCGCAGATCGTGACCAAGGTTCCGCGCGGAGCTTTTGCCTACCTGGCTCGCGGCATCCGTGAGCGGGTCGCGGTGCCGGTCATTGCCGGACACCGGATTAATGATCCGGGCAACGCCCGGGACCTGCTTGACCAGGGCTGGTGCGACGCGGTCGCCATGGGGCGGGCGTTGATTGCCGATCCGCAGCTGCCGAACAAGGCACTGCGGGGGCGGGAGGACGAGATTATCCACTGTGTCGCCTGCGGTCAGGGTTGCTTCGATGCCCTGTTCCGTTTTCAGCATGTTGAGTGCCTCTGCAATCCACGCGCCGGTCATGAGTTGGAAGCCTCACCACAGTCGACGCAGTCGTTGCGGGTGTTGGTGGTCGGCGGGGGCGCCGGCGGCATGACAGCAGCCATCGCCGCGGCACGCCAGGGTCACCGGGTTACCCTCTACGAGGCAGAGTCAAGGCTTGGGGGGCAACTCGATCTGGCCGGGGCGCCTCCCGGTCGGGAGGAATTTTCGCTTCTCGCCCGGGATCTGGCGCGGCAGGTTGGTGAGGCTGGAGTTGAGGTGATCCTCGGACGTCGGGTTGACGCTGAACTGCTGCGTCGGGAATCCCCCGACCGGGTGGTTCTTGCCACCGGCGGTTGTCCGCAGGCGCCGCCGATTCCCGGTTGTGACCTGCCGCACGTGATTCAGGCCTGGGATCTGCTCCGCGGGAAGGTGTCTACCGGCAGCAGAGTTGTCATCATCGGTGGTGGCGCAGTCGGAGTCGAGTCGGCCCTGTTGCTTGCAGAGCAGGGGACTCTGCCGGCTGAAACTCTCAAATTTCTGCTGGTGCATCGGGCCGAAGACCCTGAAGAACTTTACCGGCTGGCGACTTCCGGCAGCAAGCAGGTCACCCTGGTTGAAATGCTTGACAAACTGGGGCGCAATTTCGGCAAGACCACCCGCTGGACCATGCTGCAGGACCTGAAACGTTATGGAGTTCAGTGCCGTACCGGTACCAGGGTCGAGGCGATTACGGAAGAAGGGGTGGTGGTTGCCGGAGAAACAGGGCCGGAATTGCTGCCGGCCGATACGGTCGTGATGGCGGTTGGAACCCGGGCTGACAACCCGTTGCAGCAGGTCTGCGAGGATCTCGGCATTGCCTGTCGGGTGATCGGTGACGCGAACAAGCCGGCGATGGTTTTTGATGCCGTCCACCAGGGTTACCGGGCCGGGCGGGAGGTCGCATGAAGGGCTTTGCATCGCTGCCCGGGCTGCTTGCCGGGGCTCGTCGGTCGCGATTCCGTCTCTGGTTGTTGAATCTGATGCTCGGTCGTATGATTCCTTTCAACCGGCCGCATGGTGTCCGGGTGCTGGCTCTCGATGAAAACCGGGTGCAGACCACGGCACCTTACCGGAAACGGAATCAGAATCATCTGCGCGGCATCCACGCCTGCTGTATTGCCACGGTGGCGGAGTTCTCCTCGGGTCTGCTGTTTCTCTCCAGGCTCAACCCGAACCGTTATCGGCTGATCATGGCCAAGCTGGAGATCGATTACCACTACCAGGCCAAGGGGGCGATCGTCGCGACGACCAGCTTGACTGACGAAGAATTGAAGGCACGGGTTCTTAAGCCTCTGGCGGATGTGGATAAAATACAGACCACGCTGCCGACCGAGGTGCATGATCGGCAGGGGCGTCTGGTCGCCACCGCGCTGGTGACCTGGCAGATCAAGTCCTGGGACAAAGTGCGAACCAGGGTCGACTGACCCTGTTGTTTGCTACATTTATTTATGTCTGGCTTCGTGTGGAATCCGCTGCCAGGCGACATTCTAGCCGGCTCCAGGGGGGCCAGGAGGTGGAGATGAAGAGGCTCATCGTATTGCTGGTTCTGTTTCTGGGTTGGGCAGGGATGGCCCAGGCGATTGAAGTGGCCGGTGTCAAACTCGCTCCGCAGGTGCAGGTTGCCGGGGAAACCCTCAATCTCAATGGCTATGGCATCCGCAAGAAATTCTTTTTCAAGATCTACGTCGGTTCTCTCTATACGGCGCAGAAGGTGGCCAGTGCCGAGCAGGCTGTCAAGGCACCGGGCGGCAAGCTGATCCGCATGGATTTTCTTTACAGCAAGGTGGCCAAACACAAAATTGTCGACGCCTTTGCCGAAGGGTTTGAGAACAACAGCCCCGAGATGGCCGACAGTGCCGCCGCCAAGGCCTTTCTGGGCTGGTTCGACGCTGATTTCATCGAAGGGGACCAGGTGGATCTGGCCATCGCTGCCGATGGTACGGTCAGCGTCAGTCACAACGGTCGTCCCCTCGGCAGTGTCAAGTCTCCCGAACTTGCCCGCGGCGTACTGCTGATCTATCTCGGCAAGGATCCGGCCGATGACGATATGAAGGACGGGATGCTCGGCCGGGATTGATAAGACCATTCTCCCAGGTACCGTTCCGGACCTCTCTCCATCCTGAATGCAAAATAGATTCAGGGCCATGTCTCCGGTACGTTACTCTCCTTGTTATGGGGGCCGATACGGCCCCCGCTTTTTTACTGAATTCAAGTCTGTTTTGTCACGAGCCCCAGGCAGGGACCCAGAAGATAATTGCAGATCCTTGTTATGCAACGATGGGTGATGAAACCTTCCGTTTAGTCTTCTTTCATGTCTCCGCCACTCGGTGGCCAGCTGCTTTTGGCTATATTTCGAAAGGTACAGCCAATGCTCCTGTTTAATCCGCACGACGACCATCGTAACCATGCCGATGCCCGCTCACGGCAGATCGTCGAGAAGACCATTGCTTTCTTCGAAAAGAAAGGCCTGAAGAAGATCAAGGAAGACGACCAGGCGATGGTCTGGTACGAGGACTTTCTCGAATTCGTCAAAGAAGAGGAGGTCTTTGCCGATTTGCTTACTCCGCAAGCGTATGCTGGCGAGAATGGTCGTTGGGATATGTGGCGGATCAGCCATTTCAACGAAGTGCTGGCTTTTTATGGACTCTGCTACTGGTACACTTGGCAGGTCAGCATTCTCGGCCTGGGGCCGATCTGGATGGGGGAGAACGAGGCCGTCAAGCGGCGTGCCGCGAAATTGCTGCGGGATGGGGGGATCTTTGCCTTCGGTCTGTCGGAGCAGGAGCACGGCGCCGATCTTTACAGCTCCGAGATGACCCTGGTGCCGCAGGCCAATGGGACCTTTCTGGCCCGCGGCCGCAAATACTATATCGGTAACGGTAACTGCGCGGCACTGATTTCGACCTTCGGCAAGATCGAGGGGAGCGGCGAGTATGTCTTCTTTGTCGTTGAAAGCGACCATCCGGCCTACGAATGTGTGCGGAAGATTGACACTTCGGGGGTACGTCAGGCTTATGTCGCCGAGTACGCCCTGCATGATTATCCGATTCGTGAGGAAGACATCCTGCTGCGTGGAGAAGCGGCCTGGAATGCGGCGCTCAATACGATCAACATTGGCAAATACGAGCTCGGCTGCGCCTCCATCGGCATCGTCACCCATTGTCTCTATGAGGCGATCAATCACGCCGGAAGCCGTCAGCTCTACGGCATGACGGTGACCGATTTTCCGCATGTCAAACAGCTGTTTGTGGAAGTGTACGCCCGGCTGCATGCCATGAAGTTGTTTGCCATGCGGGCCGCGGACTACCTGCGGGTTGCCTCCAGCGAGGATCGCCGTTATCTGCTCTTTAATCCCATTGTGAAAATGAAGGTCACCGGCGAGGGGGAGCGTTGCGTTGGACTGTTGCACGAGGTCATCGCCGCCAGGGGGTTCGAACAGCAGACCTGGTTCGAAATGGCCATCCGCGACATCGGCATGCTGCCGAAGCTTGAAGGGACCACCCATGTCAATATGGCGCTGATCCTCAAGTTCATCCAGAAGTATTTTTTCACTCCGGTCGATTATCCCGAGGTCCCACGCCAGGACCAGGCTGGAGATGATGGATACCTTTTCCGGCAACAGACCGGCAAACTCAAAGAGGTTCACTTTCCAGATTGGCGCAAGGCCTTCGCCGCTGTCGATCTGCCGAACGTGCGCATTTTTGTCGAGCAGGCCGAATTGTTGCGCCAGTTGTTGCTTGATGCTCCTCCGAATCGGGAGCAGCAGGCCGATTCAGGGTATATGCTTGCCGCCGGGGAACTGTTTACTCTGATCCCCTATGCCCAGCTGATTCTTGAAAATTCCGCCATCTACCAGCTGGATGATGAACTGCTCGACGTCATCTTTGCCTTGCTGGTGCGTGATTTTGCCGGTTATGCCTTGCGGATGGTTGCCGAGCATGGCAACAGTGAAGTTCAAGAAGTGCTGTTCCGCCAGATGTTGAAAAAGCCGGTGCGGGACGAGGCGGGCTTCAACAAGGTCTGGCGACAGGTGCTGGAGCTCAAGGACTGCTACCGGATGTCTGACTAGTATCATGGGAGTTGTCCAGCGCATCCGCTATCAGGCGGTTGAAGGTCTGCGAGCCGGACGCTTCAATCGGGGGGTCAACACCGCGGCCACCTGTTATCGGCTCGGCAGCACTCTGATCGACAGCGGC
Source organism: Geothermobacter hydrogeniphilus (assembly GCF_002093115.1). NCBI lineage: Bacteria > Pseudomonadati > Thermodesulfobacteriota > Desulfuromonadia > Desulfuromonadales > Geothermobacteraceae > Geothermobacter > Geothermobacter hydrogeniphilus. The sequence goes on from NZ_NAAD01000007.1 coordinate 140,009, forward strand.
TGCGCCAACCGCTGGCCCCAAGTGCGCAGCTTCGTTCGCGAGCAGCTGTTGCGACAGCTGCTGCTTACCCACCATCACGAGGACCATAGCGGCAACGCCGCGCGCATTCAGCAGATGACCGGTGCCCGGGTCCTGGCTTCCGGCCTGGCGCTGCAGCCACTGGCCACTGGCTGGCGGCTGCGTCCCTACCAGCAGCTGCTGTTTGGCCGACCGCAACGCTTGATTGCCGAACCTGTCCCTGACCTGGTCGAACTGGAGGGGGGCTACCGCCTGCAGGTGATCGGCACTCCGGGACACGCCGACGATATGGTCTGCTATCTTGAAGCAGAACACGGCTGGCTGTTCAGTGGCGATCTGTTTGTCGGTGACCGGACCCGATTTCTGCGTCAGGATGAGGGCCTGGGGGAGCTGCTGGAGAGCCTGAGAAAAATCCTCACATGCGATTTTCAGATCCTCTTTTGCGCTCACCGGGGTGTGGTCAAAGACGGCAAGCGGGCAATTTCTGCCAAGCTGCAGCATCTGGAATCCCTCTGCGACAGCAGCCGGGAATTGTACCGTCAGGGTCTTCCCCCGGCGGAAATCTCTCGCCGCCTGCTCGGTCGTGAAGAGCTGGTCAGTCTGGTTACCGGTTATCATTTTTCCAAGCGCAATCTGATCCGGGCCTGTTTGCAGTTGGTCGAAAAGGTCGACCACGGAGTTGCAGAGTACACCGGGGAGACCGAATTCCCGGGGAGGTGAGGAGAGGCTCGGGCTTGTCTTTTCAGCTGCTTTCTGAGTCTCTGGGCCAGGTGCCTTTCGGGAGACAGCGGACGGGCCTTGCCAGGAAACGGAGTCTTTCTCACCTGCATCAGTGAGCTCATTGATGCAGGTCTCAGTCAAGGAGTAAGCATGGGTCATCATGCCACCAGTAAAAGCAGTATCGTTCCCCTTATCGACCGGCTGAACAAGTATCCGATCGGCCTGGTGGATAATGAAAAGCTGCGTCGGATTCTGGCCATTCTTTTCAGTGAGGAAGAGGCCTTTGTCGCCTCCCGCTTTCCCCTGCACGAGGCGACGCTGGAGGAACTGGCCAGACTGACCGGTTGCCCACCGGAGCACCTGGAAAAGGTTCTTGACCGGATGGCGGACAAGGGGCTGGTGCTTGACATGCCCCATCGGGGGACAATCTACTACCTGCTGCTGCCCGGCTTGATCGGTTTCTTCGAGTTCAGCTTCATGAAACAGCGTGCCGACCTGCCCCTGGCGGAGCTGGCTCGGCTGATGAGTGACTATCTCTTCGAGGATCCGCAGCACGGCCAGGCGAGGGAATTCTTCGGCAGTAGGACGCCCCTGACCCGTTCACTGGCCTACGAAGAGACGGTTCCGGTCAGCTCAACCGTGACCAGCTATGAAGGCGCGCGTGAGATTATCCGCAAGGCCGGCTATGGGGCGGTGGGGATGTGCTACTGCCGGCACAAGAAAGAGCACCTGGACGAGCATTGCAGCAAGGGTGCTCCGGTTGAAGGAATCTGCATTTCGTTGGGCAACGCCGCCCGTTTCATGGTCCGGCGCGGTTTCGCCGAGGAGCGGAGTGTCGAGGAACTGCTGGCGGTGATCGACAATGCCCGTAAGCACAACCTTACCCATATCACCGACAATATCCGCCGCCAGCCGAGTTTTATCTGCAACTGCTGCTCCTGTTGCTGTGAACTGCTCGCCGGGGTGCAGGCCGGTTACCGGGACGGGATCGGCAAGACCGGACTGCTGGTGACGGTCGACGTTCAAGGCTGCGTCGGCTGCGGCCTCTGTGTCGGGGCCTGCAATGTTGCCGCTCTCAAGATTGTCAACACGGGAGTGGAAAAGCAGCGCAAGCTGGAGATCGCGGGCTCGGTCTGCCTTGGTTGCGGTGCCTGTGTCTCGGCGTGTCCGCACCAGGCGCTGAGCATGGTGGCGACAGCTGAGCCGGTTATTCCGGCCAGAAAGCGCGACCTGATGAAGCAAATCCTCAGGGAGAAGAAGCGCCTGGCGCCGTTCGTGGTGGATGGGGTCAAAAGAAAGGTGAAAAAGATCGTGACGAGAAAGTAGCTCTGCCGGGTTGCGCTCGGCTCAGTTGGGGTAGATGCTCAGCTCCCGGGTTGCCCGTTCCGGGTCGGGGTCGTCCATGGTCGGAACGGCCTGGATGGCGGCGATGTAATCTTCCGGCAGCCGGTTCTCGATGGCGCCGCGCAGGACATGTTCCCGGTACCAGGGATAGGGGCGGAGATTGCGGTCAATATTGATGCCGAGGTAGATCAGGGCTTTAACCTGGTTGCCCTGCTCGGGTTTGACCGTCAGCCAGGTGTCGCGGTATTCGATACCGACGCCTTCGTAGTGATCAAGGATTGTCTTGGCGGCCGGTTCGATACGGAACAGGACGCCGAACAGTTGATCAGATGCTGTTGCCGGGCAGGCATCGCATTTTCCCGAGCCATCCTTGGTGCTGGCGACCTGGAAGACCAGTCGGTAGCCGTCAAGTCGGGCGACCCCAATCCGGTGTGCCGAAGGGATTCGCTGCCGCAGGCGGGCGGTTGCCATGTTGGAGCCGTAGGCGAAGTAGAGCATGTCGGGAAGTCTAAAACGTCATTCCGGCACCGGAGACGACTCAGTTGCGGAATTGAGGTCCAGGCGAAAATCCTCCGGGAGTTCGGTTGGCTTCTGCCGTTTCTGGTCGAAGCAGACCATGACTGTCTGTGCCTGTGCAAAGGTCGTGTCTGCGCCATTGTGCATCCGATAGCCGAGAGTGAAGCTGCTGCGGCCGATTTTTTCAGTCCGAATATCGATCAGCAGGCGGTCATTGAGGCCGATTGGCTTCAGATAGCGGCAACTTGCTTCGACGACCAGGAAAAGGATGCCGCGCTGCATCAGATCGGCGAAGCGCTCCTGGAACAGCTTGACCCTGGCGGTTTCCAGGTAGGTGAAAAAGGTGGCATTGTTGACATGCCCGTAGGCATCCAGGTCGGAAAAGCGGATTTCGATTTCGGTTTGCAGTGTACTCATTGTCAGGTTTCCGGTTGAATGACACCCTGCAGGATGTCGAGAATCCGTTGCCGGTAGGCAACGATTTCCTGTCGCAGGGAAGAGAGGTTGGCGATCTTCTGGTCAACTTTGCCGATGTGGCGGTCGAGGATTTCGAGCAGGCGCGGGGTGATCTTGCCGAAATCCTGGTTGCCGGTATCGAAGTTGTCGGCCAGTTCCTGCATCTCGCGCAGGGTGATGCCGAGTTCCTTCAGTTTGAGAATGAATTTGAGGCGCAGCACGTCCTCTCTCTGATAGGTGCGAGTGCCGCCACCGAGACGTTCCGAAACGCCCATCAGGCCGATTTCCTCATAGTAACGGATGGTTCGTGTGGTGATCCCGAGTTTCTTGGCAAGTTCGCCGATCTGGACCGGGTAGATTTGATTCTCCATGGGGGGGTCCCTTTACGCAGTCAATGTAAGATGGACAATTTGTTAGCAGTACCGCCCTGTTCATGTCAATAGAAAAATCATAAAATAACCCATAAAATCAGTTATTTCGACATGGATGGCGGCTGTATAAAAACATGTTATATTTTTACTTGACCTTTACGTAAACAAGATATAAATTCTCGCCAAGGCGGACTGAATTATATTCTTTGCAGTTGGCCGGCTGTTGTTTTGCCGGCGGAGCGAATAGATGCCTGAAAGGCGGCTGAAGGAAAAACAACTGCGGCTAAAGGCTGAAGGAAAAGAATAAAGGAATAAGGACGGCGAAAGGCCAGAGAAAAATCCCTTGTCCCTCAGCCTTTTGCCCTGAGCCGATTCTTAACAACCGGAGGTTAACTGATGAACATTCTCGTCTGTATCAAACAGGTTCCCGACATGGAGTCGCGTTTCAAGGTCGCGGCGAACGGTACCTGGTACGAAGAAA